>URKC01000087.1:0-8293 GCA_900548295.1 uncultured Collinsella sp. | reverse complement strand
TCGGCGGCATGACCAGAAGGTCAATGCCGCCTCGTTTCAAGGCACCTTGCTCGCTCTGGCGGGTTTTCGCTGACATTGCCAAAACATCGACGATACCGTGGCTGGCGGGACACTCCCTTTGTCTAGAGATTTCCCGTTTGCCGATTTGTGCCTTGAAAAATGTATATAACGACTATAACGTAGTGTAAAACATATTGGAAACAATACCGAGGAGGCTGCGTTGAAGAAAAGCAATCTGGGCTATGTGCTGGTGCTGATCGCCGCGCTTATGTGGGGCAGCATCGGAATCTTTGTAAACGGCATCTCGGCCATGGGCGTTACGTCCCAGAGTATGGCTGCCTTTCGCTTGTTGGTCGGAGCGCTTATCTTGGCGCCGGTCCTGATGTTTATGGGCTGCCGTCCGGGTGAGGGGTCTACCGTGGCTCAGGGTCCGCTGGCCCTGTTCAAGGCAAGCCCTAAAGAGCTTGTTTCCTGCGCGCTTGTCGGTATCGTCGGTTTGGCCGCCGCCAACACTTGCTATTACGAGTGTATGGGCGAGGTGGGCATGTCCACGGCCTCGGTGCTGCTCTACACGTCGCCGGTGTTTGGCGTCGCGCTCGGCCGCGTACTTTATCGCGAGGACGTGACCCCCAACAAGCTCGTTGCCATCGCTTTTAACATAGGGGGCTGTGTACTTGCAGTAACTAATGGCGACCTTTCCGGTTTTCATTTTTCGGTTTGGGGCGTCACGTCGGGCGTGATTGCAGGCCTTTGTGGTGCGTCGCTCGCGGTGTTTAGCCGGATAGCAACCAAGACGGTCCACCCGCTGGCTGTCACGTTTTGGGGCTTTGTTTTTGGCGGTGCGGTTATGGCGGCTATCGCGGCTCCGTGGCCGGATGTCGCCGCGGCAATGTCGCCACAGCTGCTGCTGTTGTTCCTTGGCTTTGGACTCATCCCCACAGCCGTGGCTTACATCTTATATATGCAGGGTCTGTCCATGGGGCTCGAGACGTCGAAAGTTCCCGTCGTAATGTCTTTCGAGACAGTCGTCACCGTACTGCTGGGAATTGGTGTCTACGCCGAGCCCGCCGGCGCGATCAAGGTCCTGGGTATTGTGCTGGTGCTCATGTCCATCGTGATTATGAACACCGACTTTTCCAAGCTGCGCAACAGTGTGTTTGTCGGCCATGTCGTTGAGAGCATGACCTTTAAGCCCAACGCGTGGTGGACGGAGAAATCGCAGGACATGGATCTCTTCCGCGAGCGCACGGGCATTGCGCTGGAGCCCACCGTGCAGGAAAGCCCCTGGTACTTCGTGCGATAGGGGGTTGCGCGCGGCGTCCGACCTGGGGTTATCCAGCCAGCGCCGACCTACCCAGCCCCAACGTTTCAAGTACGTTAAACCCGCCAACGGTCGTTTTTCACCCGCGAACGGTTTATATACTAATTATCAATATAAGCAACGTATAAGACGTTATAATGACCATAACGAAAAGGAGGAGGCAAGATGAATCAGATCATTCTCGCATCTCATGGCGGCCTGGCCGCAGGCGCCAAAGACACGCTCGAGATGGTTCTCGGCGACGTGTCGAACGTCCACGTCGTATCGCTTGCTCGTGACGACAAGGAGCCCATCACCAACAAGGTGGACGCCATGATCGCCACGTTCAACGCGGACGACACCGTCTATGTGCTGACCGATATGCTCGGCAGCTCGGTCAACAACAACATGGTCGAGCTTTCCAAGAACGGCACGAAGTTCACGGTGATCAGCGGTTTCAACATTCCGCTGGCACTGACGCTCGCTATGAGCCCCGCCCCCGTCAAGGGTGCCGAGCTCGCGGCCCTCATCAACGAGGCCCGCACCGGTCTGACCAACCCCAACGCACCGGTCGAGGTTGCTGCGGCTCCCGCCAAGAAGGCTAAGGCGCCCCATCACAGCTCCGGTCCCGCCAAGATCGTCCTCGCACGTCTTGACTACCGTCTGCTGCACGGCCAGGTCGTCTTTACCTGGACCACCAAGGTTCAGGCCGAGCGCATCATCGTCGTCGACAACGCTGCCGCCAACGATGACATCAAGAAGGGCGCTCTTAAGCTGGCCAAGCCCCAGGGCGTGCGCCTGAACGTCTTCACCGTTGAGCGTGCCCTTGCCAAGATGGACAAGCTCAACACCCTCGGCGAGCGCGTCATGTTCGTCTTTGGCAACACGGCCGAGATGCTGCAGTTCTGCCAGGGCTACAAGCTCGACGCCATCAACCTGGGCGCCACCGCCAACCACGACGGTGCCGAGCAGGTCGGCGGCAAGGACAGCTCCGTCTTCTTCGATGCCACCCAGAAGGCCGACATCAACCAGCTGCTCGACATGGGCGTCAAGCTCTACGTCCAGCAGACCCCCACGTATCAGAGCGTCGACATCGACGCCAAGCTGTAATCAACCAGGCTTTTGCCTGACTGAAAGGAGAAGGGTATGAATACGTTCATCAGTGCGGTGCTCGTCGGCCTCGTCGGCGTGTTCTGCATGTGGGACTCCCGCCTGCTCGGCCGTCTTAACTTCGAGCAGCCCCTCGTTGGCGCCACGCTCGTCGGTCTGCTGCTGGGCGATGTGCCCACCGGCCTTGCCGTCGGTGCCGCCGTCGAGCTCGTGTCCATGGGCCTGGTGCAGGTCGGCGCCGCCGTTCCGCCCGATATGGTCCTGGGCGGCATCGTGGCCGCTGCCTTCGCGTGCCTGACCGATGCTTCCGCCGAGACCGCCATGACGATCGCCATCCCGGTCGCCGTCCTGGGTCAGCTCCTCGGCATCGTGTTTCGCTCGATCATCGCCGCCCTTACCCATGTGGCCGATAGCGCGATCGATAACGGCAAGTTCAAGACCGCCTATCGTATGCACATCTGCGCCGGCTCCGGTCTGTACGCCGTCATGTACTTCCTGCCGATCTTCCTCGCCGTCTTTGTTGGCACCGACCTGGTCCAGGCCATCGTCAACATGGTTCCCGAGTGGCTGTCCACTGGTCTGAATGTCTCGACCAAGATCATGACCGCCTACGGTCTTGCCCTGCTGCTCACCATGATGATCAAGAAGGGTATGACTCCGTTCCTGTTCATCGGCTTCCTGCTCGCCGCTTACCTCAACCTGTCCGTCATCGCGGTCGCTCTGATCGGTGTGTGCCTGGCTGTCGTCTTCATGGGCTTCAAGTTCAACGGTTCCCATGCAGCCGCCGGTGTCGATTCCGACTACGATCCGCTCGAAGACGACGAAGACTAAGGAGGAACACACTATGGCAACCGCAACCAAGGACGTGTCCCTGAACAAGAAGGTCAGCCAGTTCTTCTGGCGCTCCTGGGCCATCCAGGCCTCTTGGAACTACGAGCGTCAGATGAACATGGGCTTCCTCTACGGCATGGTCCCCACGCTCGATCGCCTCTATCCGGATGAGTCCGACCCCAAGCAGCTCGCTGCTAAGAAAGAGGCTTACCACCGTCACATGGCGTTCTACAACTGCACCCCGCAGACGAGCGCTTTCATCCTGGGCCTCTCCGCCTCCATGGAGGAGGAGTACGCCAAGGATCCCGAGAACTTCGACCCCGATTCGATCAACGCGGTCAAGACCTCCCTCATGGGTCCGCTTTCCGGCATCGGTGACTCCTTCTTCCAAGGCACCATCCGCGTTATCGCCTTTGGTCTGGGCGTTCAGCTGGCTCAGCAGGGCTCCATCATGGGCCCGATCCTGGCCATGCTCATCTCCATCGTCCCCTCCGTGCTGATCACTTGGTTCGCAGCCAAGATGGGCTATCAGGGCGGCCACGAGTACCTGAGCAAGCTTCAGGGCGGCGACCTCATGGAGAAGCTCATGTATGTCTGCGGCATCGTGGGTCTTATGTCCGTGGGCGGCATGATCGCCACACTGATCGGCGCCACCACCCCGCTGCAGTTCGCTGAGGGCACCGTCGTGATCCAGGACATCCTGGACGGCATGATGCCCCAGATGATCTCCCTTGGCCTCACCGGCCTTATGTACTGGCTCATCAAGAAGAACGTCAACACCGGTTGGCTTCTCGTGATCGCCATCGTGGGCGGCATCGCCCTCTCCGCGGCCGGCATCCTGGCCTAGTCGCGACCAAGCGTCTAACCGCTTTCCCCCGGGGGCCTGCCTGGCATCCCATACCCCAGGCAGGCTTCCATCCCCAAATGTGTCAAAGGGACAGTCCCTTTGTCGCATCCTCAACGGGCCGGCGATTCGGTCCAAATTACGGTAACCCTGCGTGCGTCCGGCAATGTGGCGCCGCAACAAATCGAAAGGAATGTGTCAGATGTACGAGATCGACCTTAACCTCCCTAAGCAGATCGTCGCTGACGTCCTGTCCAACCACGAGATCCACAGCGTCGCCTTCGTCGGCTGCGGCGCTTCCATGTCCGACCTTTACCCCGCCAAGTACTTCCTGGCCAACAACACGGACAAGCTGAACGTTCAGATCTTCACCGCTAACGAGTTCAACTACGACACGCCTTCCTGGGTCAACGAGCACACCTTCGTGATCACCTGCTCCCTCGGTGGCTCCACGCCCGAGACCGTCGAGGCCAACAAGACCGCCAAGAAGCACAACTGCCCGGTCGTCTCCCTCACCAACAAGGCTGGCTCCGCTCTGACCGTCGATGCCGACCACGTCATCGTTCACGGCTTCCACGCCAACTACGCTGCCAAGTGCGAGAAGCCCGGCTATGCCATCGCTCTTGCTCTCGAGATCCTTCAGCAGACCGAGGGCTATGACCACTACGAGGACATGATCACCGGCCTCACCAACGTCTTCGATCTCTGCGAGAACGCCGCTCAGCACTGCAAGAAGCTCGCCAAGAAGTTCGCCGAGGACTTCAAGGACGACAAGATGATCTACTTCATGGCTTCCGGTGCCTCCGAGAAGATGGCTTATTCTCACGCCGCCTTCCTGTTCACCGAGATGCAGTGGATCGACGCCGCCGCCTACAACACCGGCGAGTACTTCCACGGCCCGTTCGAGGTTTCCACCGAGGGTAAGCCCTACGTCTTCTTCATGTCCGATGGCGCCACCCGTCCGATGGACGCCCGCGCCCTCACCTTCCTTGAGCGCATGGGCGCCAAGGTCGCTCTGATCGACTCCAAGGACTACGGCCTGGCTGACGCCGTGCCCGCGAGCGTCGTCACCTACTTCAACCCGCTGCTGCACCTCGCCGTTATGCGCGAGTACGGCAACCAGATCGCCGAGGCCCGTCAGCACCCGCTGACCATGCGTCGCTACATGTGGAAGCTTTCCTACTAATCACAAGTAAGTAGACCTTACGGGTTGATTGAGAGGGGATGGGGTTTGCGCCCCGTCCCCTTTTTTGCTCTGGGGAGGGTGCGTCTGTCGCGCCATAAAACCCCAGATAAAACCTACCAAAATAAACCTGTCCCTTTTTGGCAGGTGGGAGGAGATGCGTATGATCAAGGCAGTGCTGTTTGACATGGACGGCGTGCTGGTCGATACCGAGTGGTTCTACAACCGTCGTCGCGTGGCGTTTATGGAAGAAAAGGGCTTCCACTTTGACGAGATCCCCGATCTTTCGGGGTCTAACGAGCCTGCCATTTGGGAGGCGCTGGTGCCCGACGATATTGAGCTGCGCGAGCGCCTGCGCGTGGAGTACAAGCAAGTCTACAGCCCGGACCATCCCGTTCCGTATGCTGAGCTGCTCAACGAGCAGACGGAGCCGGTGATGCGCGGGCTGCACGAGCGCGGCGTGAAGTGCGCCATTGCGAGCTCGTCCTATCGCGAGTTGATCGACGAGCTGGTGGAGATTGCCGGTATCGCCGACGTGCTGGACTACACCATCAGCGGTCACGAGTGCAGCGCGTTTAAGCCCGACCCCGAGATCTACCTGCGCGCCATGGAGGCGCTGGGGGTGGAGCCTGCCGAGTGCCTGGTTATCGAGGACTCGCCTTTGGGTATCGAGGCCGGCAAGCGTTCCGGCGCCCGAGTCCTGGCGCTGCGTCCGCACGAGGGCGTCAACCTTGACCAGTCCGCCGCCGACGTCGTCATCGACAGTCTGACCGACATCCTACCTGCCATTTAGGGACAGGTTTATTTTGGCAGGTTTTATCTGGGCAAACGCCGAATTCGCCGTGAAGGGATTGCTCTCTTCACGGCGTTTTTCTTTTGAGCGGCCTCACGGTCCCCTGATGGTTGTCGAGAGAGGGTGAATTGAAGCGCCCCCGCACGCTCCATGCTACAATCGCGGGCATACCCCACAACTACATCTGCCTTCGAAAGGAGCCTACGTGGCGAACGCCATCGATCAGCTCACGGACCGCGTGCTCGTGCTCGGCCGCCTTACCATTGTCCGCCGCGCCATCACTGCTGTAGCGGTCACAATTTCCGCCGTTCTCCAGACATTCCTGATCCAGGCGTTCATTCGCCCCGCCGACCTGCTTCCGAGCGGTCTCACCGGCGTCGCGGTCCTGCTCGATCGCGTTACCTCGCTCGGCGGCGTTCATATCGACATCTCGCTCGGCATGCTCGCGCTCAACATCCCCGTGGCGCTTCTGTGCTGGAGCGGCATCAGCAGGCGCTTCGTCATCTTCTCGATGATGCAGGTCGTGCTTTCGTCGCTGTTTCTCAATATCTTTCACTTCGCCCCGTTTTTGGGCGACAAGATCATGCTCATCATTTTTGGCGGCGTGGTCTCGGGCCTGGGCGCTGCCATCGCGCTTAAGTCCGGCGCATCCACCGGCGGTACCGACTTTATCGCGCTGTGGGTTTCCAACCACACGGGCAAGACCATCTGGGGCGTTATCTTTGGTTTCAACTGCTTTATCCTGGCAATCTTTGGCTTTATGTTTGGCTGGGACAACGCGGCGTACTCCATCGTGTTCCAGTTTATTTCGACCAAGACCATCGACAGCTTCTACCGCCGCTATGACCGCGTAACGCTGCAGATCACGACGCGCAAGGCCGACGAGGTCATGACCGCCTATATCGACCATTTTCAGCACGGCATCAGCTGCGCCGAGGTCGTTGGCGGATACAGCCGCGAAAAGATGTACCTGCTGCACACCGTTGTCTCGACCTACGAGAGCCAGGACATCATCAAGTTGGTGTGCGACATTGATCCCGGCGCCGTGATCAATGTGTTCCACACGCTTAACTTTGTGGGCGGCTGGTGGGGCGGTCATGTCGACGAGCCCATGCCTACGGCCGTACCCGATCCCGACAAGCCCGCGCGCATGGCCAGCAGGCAGGCCCGTCTGCACGATCAGGAAAGCTTGCAGCAGGACGACGGCAAGTAGGGTATTGGCATTTTGCCGGCCCGGCGCAACCCTTCCGCATGAGCCCCTCGAAAGCCCCGTTGCTTTCGAGGGACTTTCGTTTGCCCAGATAAAACCTACCAAAATGAAGCTGTCGCTTTTTGGTAGGGATGGTGTATCGTTTTATCAATATGAGATAATATGAAACTAGACGTTATATACGTATTAGTTATTTCGATATTTCGATAAGAGTGATCAGATATGCCTGCACCCAAAAATGCACCGCTTTACCAGCAGATTTACGACGAAATCAAGGATGCGATCGAGAAAGGTGTTTATGCACCCAAGGAGCGTATTCCGTCCGAGCTTGAGCTAGCTGAGCAGTACGAGGTAAGCCGAATTACGGTGCGCCGCGCCGTCGAGGAGCTGTGCTCCGATGGTTACCTGGTTAAGCAACAGGGCCGCGGCACCTTTGTTTCCACGCCGCATATCAATCGCCAGTTCCACGCCTCGACGCTGCAGACGTTTACCGCGCTGTGTGCCAACAACGGCATGAAGGCCGGTGCGCATGTGATCGATCGCCAGATCGTTCCGGCGCGCCAAAACGAGATGGAGTTCTTTGGCCTGCAGAAGGATGCGCTGCTGCTGCATATCAAGCGCGTGCGTACGGCCGACGGCGAGCCCATATTTGAGGAGAACATCTTTGTGCCGTTTGACGCCTACCGTGAGCTGTTGACGGCCGATCTTGAGGACAAGTCGATTTTTGCCGAGGTCGAGCGTGTTGGCGGAACACCGATCGTCTCGGTTGGCTACCGTACGGTCGAGGCCGTTCGTGCCAACGCCGAGCAGGCCACCGAGCTGGGCATTGCCCCGCATGATCCGCTGCTCAATCTGCGCGCCGGCTTTACCGGTCCCAACGATGAGCCGGTCCTGATGGGTAAGCAGTACTACGTGGGATCGCGTTACGTCATGGTCATGTAGCTCTAGTTGCGCGGTTTTCCAAACCGCGCAACGGCTCGACGCTGCAAACGCCCCTAAGCGGCAATCTGACGTTCAATCGT
>URKC01000086.1:0-8516 GCA_900548295.1 uncultured Collinsella sp. | reverse complement strand
CGTCGGTCGCGTACCAAAGTACGCTTCCCTCCTCTTTCACGTCACCTTGCTCGCTCAGGGGCGTTTTCGCTGACTTATGCTCAACCTGCGACGCTTTCGTGGCCCTAAGTAGTCATCGGGGACGTTCTTGTTTGACTAGTCGTTTAAGAACGTTCCCAATGACTATTCGGATTGTTAATTTGTGCGGGTTGTGGTTTTGCGACCTGCTGAAATTTGAGATACTGTACAACTGTACGTTAACTAATCTTCGTAGTATATTGCTACCCGCAAAACTCAATACCATTGTGCTTCGAGACGCTAAAGCGCCTACGTACAATGGTTGTTGATAGTACGATTTGATTCAACGACAGGATGGATGGTCCAAGCGTGAGTCTCGGCAGCAAACTATCCGATGCAAAGGTCTCCTTTGCGATATTCAAGCGCGACATTAAGCGACTGCTTGTGAACCCCGTCGCCTTGGTGGTTACCCTGGGCGTGTGCGTTATCCCCTCGCTGTACGCTTGGTACAACATCGTGGCTAACTGGGATCCATATGGAAACACCCAGGGCATTAAGATCGCTATCGCCAACAACGATCAGGGCACCCAGAACGACCTAGTGGGCGAGCTCAATGCGGGCGATAAGGTGGTCGACCAGCTCAAGGAAAACGATCGGCTGGGCTGGACCTTCGTCGACTTGGCTGCCGATGCCAAAGAGGGCGTCGAGAGCGGGGAATACTACGCGGCGATTGTAATCCCCAAGAACTTCTCCGACAATCTCGTCTCGATGCTCGATGGCAATTACCATCAGCCTAAGCTGACCTATTACGTCAACGAGAAGAAGAGCGCTATTGCGCCCAAGGTCACCGACACTGGTGCCAATACCATCGAGGAGCAGATCAACTCGGAGTTTGTCTCCACGGTGGGCGAGACCGTCGCGGGCATTGCCAAAGATGCTGGCATCGACCTTAAAGACAAGGCGACCCAGACCCGGGATTCGCTGGCGGGCTCGGTGTCCGAGGCGTCTGATACCCTGGGCGAAGTACGCGATTCCATCGGCGACATGAACACCGCCATCGACAAGACGAGCAGCTCGATTGCTTCGGCCGATGCTGCGCTGGCGGGCCTGCAGGGGCAGGCGCCCTCTCTAACGCAGGCGATCTCCCAGGGCAACGACCTGCTGGGCGAGGCTCGCGCCACGGCGGGCAACTCTATCACCTCGCTCTCCAAGGCACTCTCGGAAGGTAGCCTTGCACTCACCAAGACGTCAGCCTCCGCGAACGCTGCGATTGGCAAGCTAACGGGTACGGTCACATCTACGACCACCCGCATCGACAACTCGCTCGAGTCTCTCCAGGCGACGATCGATCACAATAAGGCCGTTATCGGGCACTTGGAGATTCTCGTTAATGACACGTCGACAGGTTCCGAGGAAATTGACGCGCGCATTGTATCGACCATCGATTCGCTTCGCGAGCAAAACCAGAAGCTGCAGAGCATCAAGGATGGCCTTTCTGCACAGTCGAGCGCCATGGCAAACGACGCTACGGCAATCTCGAACGCGAGCAACGCACTCAACGCGGCAATTCAGACCGGTACGGCTAACCTCGGTCAGGCTCAGACCGATCTGGGTCAGAACGCACTTCCGAAGGCTTCGAGCGCGCTTGACTCCTTTGCCGCCGTTTCGGGCGATTTGACCGGCATTGTGTCGGGTATGACCCCCACGATAGCGAGCGCGCGCGGCACGCTAGCGCAGCTCGACGCCACGCTCAAGCAGGCAAAGACCACGCTATCCCAAACCGACGCCTCCCTTGCCAAGGTTCAGGACAAGCTCGCGACCGCCGCCAATGACATTGCGGCGCTGCAGACCTCTGAGTCTATGGGCGAGTTAGCCGACCTCATGGACGTCGACGTCAATGACGTGGCAGATTTCATGGCATCTCCGGTTGAGCTGACGTCCAAGTCAATCTATCCGGTCAAGAGCTTTGGCTCGGGCATCGCGCCCTTCTACACCAATCTGGCGCTGTGGGTGGGCGGCTATGTGCTCATCGCTATCTATAAACTCGAGGTCGACCGCGAGGGCATCGGTAGCTTTACGGCGCGTCAGGGCTACTTTGGCCGCTGGCTGCTGCTGGTGATCCTGGGCGCGTTCCAGGCCATTATCGTTACGGTGGGCGACCTGGTCATTGGCGTTCAGTGCGTCAATCCGCTGCTCTTTGTACTGGGCGGCATCGCTATTTCGTTCACCTACGTCAACATCATCTATGCGCTGTCCACCACGTTTAAGCATATCGGTAAAGCCATTGGCGTCATCCTCGTCATTGTGCAGATCCCCGGCTCGTCGGGCATGTATCCCATCGAGATGATGCCCGGCTTCTTCCAATGGCTGCATCCGCTGCTGCCCTTCACTTATGGCATCAACCTGCTGCGCGAGACCGTCGGTGGCATGTATTCGTTCAACTACCTGTTCAACCTGTGCATCCTGGGCGTGTTCCTTGCCATCGCGCTCTTTATCGGTCTGCAGCTGCGCCCGTTGCTGCTCAACCTCAATCTGCTCTTTGATAAGCAGCTTTCCACGACGGGCCTCATGATCTGCGAGTCCAACGACCTACCGCGCCAGCGCTATTCGCTGCGCACGGCCATGCGCGTCATGCTCGATTCGGATTCGTACCGTCGCGAGCTGCTCGATCATGCCGTGGCGTTTGAGCATCGCTACCCGTACTACATCAAGGGCGGTTTTGCCGCCGTGGTAGGCGTGCAGGTTCTGCTCTTTGTGCTTTCGACGGTGCTCGATATCGACAATAACGGCAAGATTATCCTGCTTGTTATTTGGATCATCTCGGTTATTGCCATCTGCGGCTGGCTTATCAATATCGAATATATCCGCGCGAGCCTCAATACCCAGATGCGCATCTCGGCGCTTTCGGACGAGGACTTGCGCCGCGAGATGCGCGAGCACACGGCTGCCATCCCTGCCGCCCGTCGCATGTTTGGTCTCAACGCCAGCGAGCGGGGCACCAAGGACAGCGAACAGCCCACGAGCCGTCTGCCGCATATTGGTGCGCATCGTAAATCTCAGGGCAGCGACAGCACAGCTACAAATGATGGAGATACCACCCTGCTTGGCAAGCACTCTAAAGGAGGTGAGGCATAAATGAAGAACATCCTGCACCTGTTTAAGCGTGATGTCCAAAACGTGTCTCGCTCCGTGATCGGCATGGTCGTCGTGATGGGCCTCATTATCGTGCCGTGCCTGTACGCGTGGTTTAACATCGCCGGCAGCTGGGATCCGTACGGCAATACCGGCAACCTTAAGATTGCAGTGGTCAACACCGATGAGGGCTACGAGAGCGACCTGATTCCCGTCGAGATCAACGTGGGCGAAAACGTGACGGCGACCCTGCGCGGTAACGAGAACTTTGACTGGGTTGTCCTCAACGACCGCGATAAGGCGATTGAGGGCGTTAAGTCGGGCGCGTACTACGCTGCCGTCGTTATCCCTAAAACGTTTAGCGCCGACATGATGACGCTTTTCTCGACCGAGGTGAAGCACGCCGATATCGAGTTCTATGAGAACCAGAAGGCCAACGCCATCGCACAGATCGTGACTGAAAAGGGTTCGAGCGCCGTCCAGAGTCAGGTCAACGAGACCTTTACCAAGACCATCACGACCATCGGCCTTAAGACCGTGTCCAGCCTGCTCGACTATATGAGTACCGACCAGGTGAGCAACTTTATCGCCAATCTGTCCTCGACGCTGGGCGATTCGGTCGAGGACCTGCAGGACGTTCAGACGAGTGCGACGTCGCTCGCGGGCATTTTGAGCTCCACGTCCGATTCACTGACATCGGCGGGCGGCATGCTCAAGCAGACGGGCACCGTTGATGAGTCGACGAAGCAGCTGATGGAGCACGCCAAGAGCGGCATCAATGATTCCAAGGAAGCGCTCAAGGCCGCCAACGATGCCGTTGACGCGGCGATTGACGGAAGCGCGGGCTCGTTCGACAACGTGTCCGCCGAGCTTGCGAAGGCATTCGATGCCGCGAATCAGCATGTTGACCTTACGGTGTCTCAGCTCAACGAAGCCGCAGCGGCGCTCAATACGCGTGCTGACGATATCGATGCGATGGCCGATCAGCTCCGCAACCTTGCCGACCAGGTGAGTGATGACAAGCTCAAAGACGGTCTCGAGTCCGCTGCGACGTCGCTGGGCAGAATTGCCGTGGAGTACCGCAACAATGCGAAGGACCTGACGGCAACCGCAAAGTCCCTTTCGGACGGCATGGCGGAGGTCAACAACTCGCGTGCCGAGGTCGACCAGGCCATCGCCGATGCCAAGGCGGGTATCTCGGGAGCCAAGTCCGACTACGATTCCACGTTCTCGGTTAAGGCCAAGGAGCTCAAGAAGACCATTTCGGGCGTTCTGGATTCCCTGAACGGTATCTCGGGTGACTTGGATAGCGCCGTGAGCGGTCTGACCGACGCCTCTGGCTCGCTCGCAAAGGGCCTCTCCAAGGCTGCGACGCTGGTCAACAAGGCTTCCGATCAGCTGGGTGAGGCATCGGACAAGATCAGCGCCTTTAAGGACGAGCTCGATGGCGCCCTGATGTCGGACGACCTTGCCACGATCAAGACGATGATCGGCAACGATCCCGAGGGTTTGGCCGTGTCGCTTTCCGGCCCCGTCGCGCTCGACCGCAAGCCGGTCTATCCGATCCGCAATTACGGTTCGGCCATGGCGCCGTTCTATACGATCCTGTCGCTGTGGGTCGGCTCGATCGTGCTGGCGGCCATGATGAAGGTATCGGTTGACGATGAGCTCATCAACGAGCTGATCCCCGTGCGCCTGCACGAGATCTACCTGGGCCGCTACCTGTTCTTTGGAGGTCTGGCCCTGCTGCAGGCGACACTCGTGTGCGCGGGCGACATCCTGTTCTTTGGCATCCAATGCGACAACCCGCTGCAGTTTGTGCTGGCGGGCTGGGTCGCGAGTCTCGTGTTCTCCAATATCGTCTACACGCTCACGGTTTCGTTTGGCGATATCGGCAAGGCGCTCGCTGTCGTGCTGTTGGTCATGCAGGTCGGCGGTTCAGGCGGTACGTTCCCCATCGAGATGACCGGCCCCGTGTTCCAGGCGATCTACCCGTTCCTGCCGTTTACCCACGGCATCAACGCCATGCACGCCGCCATGGCTGGCGCCTACCATATGGAGTACTGGATTGAGCTGGGTATCTTGGCGAGCTATCTGATTCCGTCGCTGGCACTGGGCGTCGTCTTCCGCCGCCCGGTCATCAAAGCCAACGACTGGATCATCGAAAAGCTGGAGTCGACTAAGTTGATCTAGTTCAGCCAGGTAAACGCCGTCGGAACATCGAGATCTTCCAGTTTGATACTTTATTATGCTGGATTGCGATGCAACACCGGTTGTTGCTACAGTAGCGGGGCGTACCGGGGGTCCGGTGCGCCCCGTTTTATTTGACCATGAGGCGGCACGCGACCATGCACGTGCGGACACCACGCCCAGACTGAGCGCGAGGATGCCCTATGGCCCAGAATGCCGTTGATGAAATCGAAAACATGCCCGATAGCCCTGTAGCGCGCGAAGACCTGGGTGCCGGCGGCACCTCCCGCGGCGCCGGCGCGCGTTCTCCGTTCTTCTGGAAGGTCTTGCTGCTTTCGGTGGCGGTCATCTGGGGCTATTCCTTTACCACCATGAAAGATGCGCTCGATACCGTTCCGGTGTTCGAGCTGGTCTACGTTCGCTTTCTCCCGGCTTCGCTGGTTATGTTCGCCATCTTCCGTAAACGCATCATCGCACACTTTAATGCTCGCAACCTTATCGTCGGGCTGGGCATGGGTGCGCTCATGTGGGGAGCATACGGACTGCAAACGATTGGCCTGGCACAGACCACGGCAGGCAAGAGTGCATTTTTGACGGGCACGTACTGTATCCTTGTGCCGTTTGCCAGCTATGTCCTGAGCGGCGAAAAGCTCACCCGCTATAACCTGGGTGCGGCACTGCTGTGCCTGGCGGGCATTGGCCTGGTGGCACTCGATAGCGTCGAGTTCAATGCTGGAGATGTCATCACGCTGGGCGGCGCGGTCTTCTTTGCTATCCAGATGGCAGTGACCGCCAAGTATGGCCGCAAGATGGACATCAACGTCATCACGTTTTGGATGTTTGTGGGCAATGGCGTTTTGAGCTTAATCACGTCGCTGCTATTCGAGACTCAGGCGCCTCTGTCCGTGTGGACGCCGAGCTTTGTCGGCGTGGCGGCCTTTCTCTCGGTGGGCTGTACGTGCGTGGCACTGCTCGTCCAAAACGTTGGATTGGCGCACGTCCCGGCCTCGACGGGCTCGCTGCTCCTTTCGATGGAGTCCCCCTCGGGCGTGCTGTTCTCGGTGCTGCTGATGGGGGAGGCGCTCACCTCGCGCCTGCTTGCCGGCTTTGCGCTCATCTTTTTGTCGATTATCTTGAGCGAGACGCATTTCGATTTCTTGCGCCGAAAATCTCGCCCGCAATTGTAAACAACTTGTTGCGCCGCCCTCCTGGGGCGGCGTTTTTTATGCCTCGCCTTTAAAGTTGTACCTTGCACTTTACGCTATCAAAGTGCTTACTGCAAAAACGCTACTGGAGGGCATTTATGGCACCAGCTCAGTCCGATCTTCAACCGCAATCAGCGCCCAAGGCCACCGCAGCGGCGCAGGCCGCTATCGGTGACGGTCTCGTTGCAGAAGCTCAGGCTTTTGCAGACGAGCTCGCTGCGTGGCGACACGATTTACACCAGGTGCCCGAGCTGGGTAATAGCCTCCCACAGACCTCTGCGTATATTCAAGCGCGCCTGACCGAGATGGAAATCCCATTTGCCACGCTCGTTGATGGTTCCTGCGTTGTGGGCCTTGTCGGCGCCGGTGCCGCCGCGGCCCAAGGCAATGGCGTCTGCACGGACGAGCAGGCCGGTACGGTCATCATGCTCCGTGGCGACATGGATGCCCTGCCCGTTGCCGAAGAGTCAGGTGAGCCTTTCGCCTCTACGAACGGCTGCATGCACGCATGCGGACACGATATGCACGCAACGGCGTTGCTTGGAGCGGCGCGCCTGCTCAAGGCCCGCGAGTCCGCGCTTGTTGATGCCAACGCCACGGTTAAGCTGCTGTTCCAGCCGGGCGAGGAAACCTTTGAGGGTGCCCGCGCCGCCATCGCCGACGGTCTGCTGCAGAACCCGCGCCCCCAGGTCGCCTTTGCCATGCATGTCAATAGCCAGTCGCCGCTTGGCCTGGTGCTCTACGGCAGCCCGGCGCTCTCGGGCGTGTACGGTTTTCGCATCACGCTTCAGGGCAAGGGCGGCCATGGCTCGAGCCCCGAGATCTGCATCGACCCCATCACGGCCGGCGTCCATGTGCATCTGGCGCTTCAGGAGCTTATCTCCCGCGAGGTGCCAGCGGCCAAGGAAGTCGCACTTACCGTTGGTAAGTTCGCTGGCGGCTTGGCGGCCAACGTCATCCCCGACACCTGTGTGCTCGAGGGAACGCTGCGCGGCTTCGATGTCGAGCTCATGACTCATCTCAGGGAGCGTATCGCGGAGGTCGTCAACGGCGTTGCCGCAACATATCGTACGCCGGCAGCCATCGAGACGCTTTCGGACGTTCCGCCGCTCGTGCTCGACAGCGATATGACCCAGGCCTCGCTTGGCTACGTGGGCGCGGTGCTGCCCAAGTCCGCCTTCCTGCCACTGTTCCACGCCATGGCGAGCGAGGACTTCGCGTTGATCTCGAGCGAGATCCCGAGCGCGTACTTTACCGTGGGCGCTGCTGTGACTGATACGGACGAGCATTTTGCTCAGCATCATCCCAAGGCGCGCTTTAACGATGCCGAACTGCCGCTCGGTGCCGCGGCCTATACCGCCGTCGCTTTGGGCTATATCGCCGACCACCGGTAGCACCCAACCTTGCCTTTCAAGCCTGCGGGCATGGCCGTAAGGCCTATGCCCTTGTCTTTCAAGGCAATCTTGGGCACTACCGGCGCCCGGCGCCGGCTATTCGTTTGTTAAATAAGGAGCAGTATGTCCCAGCAGCGTAAGTTCTTCCCCGGCTGGCTCGTGGTGGCCTCTGGCTTCGTGATCATGGCCACGTGCTACACGATTTTCGTCAACTGCATGAGCCTGTTCCAGCCGCTGATCGTCAACGACCTGGGCATTTCCCTTGCGCAGTACAACATCTCCAATGCCCACGATCGCTGCGTCTAAGCAGTTTGGCATGGCCGACCTGGGCAAGGTCACGGGCACCATTACCTCGCTCGAGATGGTCGGTGGCACCGTGGGCGCCATCGTCTCGGGTGTGCTGTTCGACGCTACGGGCTCCTTTGCGAGCACCTGGATCGTATGCCTGGTGTGCTCCGTGGTTATGCTCGTGTTCCTGTTGGCGTCCGAGCCCATCGCTGCCAAGCTGCGCGCGAGCGTGGCGGGGGAGTAGATAGGCCAAAGCGCATTGCCGCTTGTCCGCTTCGCCCGTGGCTACCGCGGCGGCGTGTCTGGCCGA
>URKC01000085.1:0-9238 GCA_900548295.1 uncultured Collinsella sp. | reverse complement strand
CCCGCGGCGGCGGCTGGCGGAGCTTTGGTAGCTGGAGCGAGGGCGTCTCTGCCCACGTTGCCTACCTGGGCGCCAACTATGGCTCCACGCTTACCCCGGCAGCCGCCAAAAAGTACTGCCCGCCCACGTGGCAGGACTGGTACAACAAAGTCGCCGCTCAGATGAACCGCATCTAAGTGCAACTGCAAAGGGCCCCAATGGGGGCCCTTTTCTTTTAAGTAGCGGAGGTATCGACGACGCCGGTCGCATTGGCAACCGCGACTATGACGATCATGCATAGGAGCAGCACACCCAATGCCTTGAGCCAGAGTTTCGCGAGCTTCTTGCCGCGATAGCTGTCGAGCAGTGCGAATCGCCGACGAAGACGGCGCTTATCGAGCAGCGCAAAATGCATAAGCACCATAAAGCCATCGACAAAGAAAAAATACTCGATTATGAGAAGCCACGTCGGGTAGCTTTGGTTTGCTCCGGTGGGGTGAAAGACGGCAAAGTGACTTCCGGCAAAGAACACAAGCAGCGAGAAGCAGACGAGCGTATTCCAAATGCGCCCGAGAGACTCCGGAACGCGAGAGAACAAACCGCATGCAGCGGAGGCGGCAGGCCTAGGATGCCCTGCGGAGTTCTTGAGCCCTTGGGGCGTCAACACCGTCTCCGATGCCGGAGTACGGACAAGCACAGGCGCAGGAGGCCGCACGGGGCGACTTAGATCGTATGCCGCGCGCGTCGCCCGTCCCAACGCTTCCGCGCTCGCAAAACGCTTGGCCGGGTCGAGCGCCATCGACATGCAGACGGCATCGGCAAGTGGAGTGGGAATGCCGCGCGCCTCGCATTGCTCGCGCATGTCGAGCCCTGGTTTAGGGTCGACTCCCGTCAAGCAGAAGAACAACAGGGCGCCAAGTGCGTAGACGTCGCTTCGCACGCTCGTCTGCCCAAACCCATACTGCTCGGGCGGCGCATAGGGCCGTGTCCCAAACTTGACGGTATCGGCATCGGCGCCATCGCGCCATACGCGCGCGATCCCCAAGTCGATAATCACCAGCGATGAAAACGTCAGGCCGTCATCAGGCGTATAGTTGGCACCTGTCACGATGATATTCGACGGCTTGAGGTCGCGATGGATCACCGGCGCCGACGTCTCCCCCGCTATTGCAAAACCGGTGTGGAGCTCGCCCACGGCATCGCATAGGTCAGGATACAATTCACGCGCATAATCGGGGGTGGCTCCCAGACGGTACACCAGCGCCCCGAGCGTCTCCCCTTCGATGTATTCCATAACCACGTTGAGCTCGTCGCCCACACGACGACAATCGACGATTCTGGGCAGGTGCTCAAAACGCCTGCCTGCCCGCTGAGCGGCAAACAGACGCTCGTATGCTCCGCCGATTTGAGCCGAAGCATCGATGCGTTTACGGACAAAGGGGCCGAGCGAACCACCGCCGGTTCCTTCAAAATACACGAGCTCGGTTGTTTCAACGGACGAGCGCTTAAGCACTCGCTCCACGCGATAGCTGTCGTCGCGATCGAGCGACGCCAGGTGCTCGGCAAGCGCTGCGGTCAGCTCGTCATCGGAATAAGTTTGGGTCTGAGTATCCATAGCCTCCATCATAGCGCAGGGCGCAGACACCCCATGGCATCCGCGCCCCGTTCGTTTGCATCGTTGTTCGACAGCTCCGCCGGCTCAGATATCAGCCGCTAACTCACCGTCTCCTCGCCAAAGCGATACAGCTCCTCGTTGACCTTTTGGAGGCTGCACCCGCGATCGATGCAAAAGATGATAATCGCATCGCGGCGGTCCTTGCAGTTAAGGACGCTTACCCCGGCAGCCGTCAGCGCACGGTTGGCCTCTTTGAGCGTCAGCGCCATCGCAAAGGCAATCTGCAGCACCTTATTGCGACTCGGATGACGCGCACCGGTAAAGATCTGATAGCCAAAGGTCTCATTGAGATCGGCCATACGAACCACGCGCGAGCGCTCCAAGCCCTTTTCCTGCAGTAGCTGCTTCAGGTAGTCCGAAAGCGACGGGGCGGCAAAGTCGTGCTCCCTGATATAGCCATCGATGTTCGGCGCATCGAGAAGCTCATTGAGCAACTCATCGGTCAGCTTTTTATCGGGCATACGACTTCACCTCCCCCAGTGCATGCAACATGCTAGAAACCGCTTACGTCCGAACGCTCCCAGCTAGCAACCTGGTCGGGAGACGCCGTACCCAGCGCCTCGAACTTCCAGGAGCCGCCCGCCTTCAGATGATTGGTGTTTGCAAGAGCCGTTCCAACCTGGTTGCCATCGGCATCATACAGAACATATTCAATCTGAATGTAGCTCTTTTCCTTGTCCGTGTTATTGGTCAGCGTGCCCGTGATCTTATAGGTAAACTGATTGGAAGTGTCTTCAGCCTCGTCAGCAATGGTATACGGTTCTTGCGGTTCTTTTTGCTCCTCAGCCTGCTGTGTCGTCTCGGCAGGTTTTGCCGAATCGCTCGCAGACGAATCGGTTGAGTTGCCGCCCATAGAGCCCACGGCACCGACAATAACCAGCACCACGATGATGCCTAGGACAATCTTGCCGATCGGCTTCTTTCCCTCTTTTGCCATTATTCATCCTTCCTACGATCCGGCTACCGTGCCGGTACACAGCACATCGTAGGAAGGATTGAACTTGAATTCATTAGCTGAGAGCTAAGGTTGCGGTAAACGGCCAATGCAGTTATCCAAACGCCTAGCAAACGCACTTTGCGCGACCGTCTGCCAGCAGTGATCAACCCACCGTGACGGATTCCCCGGTAAAAGCACTGATCATCAACAGGACAAAGAACACCAGGTAGCTGGCACTCAGCGGGTACGCAATAATCAGGAAGACGACCCAGCCGACATTGGTTTTACCGTCGGCACGGCGTTGCTCGCGATTGCGACAGAGCCAAATCGTCACGCCGATGGCAGTGATAAACAGCACGAGCGCCGCCGCGGCAAGCCCAGCAAGCGCAAACATCACGCCAATGCTCACAGCGATGACCGGAAGCAGTAGCAAACCGCACCCGCATCCACCCGGACTATATACGGCAGACTGTCGGCGTCGCCTCATCGTCGCCCCCATCATCTTTGAGCACTACAGTGCGATGGCCTGCTGAACAGGAACGATCTTATCGAGTTCCGGTTCGATCCGCCTTTTCTCGGCCTCAAGGTCAAACGCCACCTGAGCGCGCAGCCAATAACCATCCGTCAGGCCAAAATAACGGCAAAGACGGAGGTCAGTGTCGGCCGTCACGCGACGTTTTCCCAGGACAATCTGCCCGATACGCTGAGCCGGAATCCCGGTCTCTTTCGCAAGGCGATATTGAGAAATGCCCATGGGAACAAGAAACTCCTCTTTGAGAAGCTCACCGGGAGTCACCGGCGACAGCAAATTGGCCGAAGCCTCATCACTTGTGATAATCGACGATTTCGACATTCCAAGCCATCTCCTGTCTCCACTCAAAACAGACCCGATAGCGCTCGTTAACACGGATGCTATATTGACCGGCACGATCGCCCTTCAAAGCTTCTAGGCGGTTGCCTGGTGGAACGCGAAGATCATCAAGCGATGCACAAACCTGCAGTTGGCGAATCTTCCTCAACGCAACACGCTCAAAGGGCACGAACTTCCTGACCCGCACACCCATGGCAAAGCGTTCGGTATCCTCATCTTTATACGATGCAATCATAGTATCGCCTTACGTTAGTAACGTCAAACGTTTCTATAGACTTACATCTCTATTATATCGTACGTTTGTTCGTATTTTCTAGAACAAATAGTCCTTCACGCCTTAGTCAAGCAAAAGCAATCGTTTGTAGACATCGAGGCCTTTGAGCAGGATTTCCTCGTCAAAGAGCATGGTATCAGTATGCAGGGCGCTCATGGCATAGGCGGGGCAGCCATCCGAATCACTCGGGTTGTCTTGGTCCTCTGGCACGCCCGTGCCCAGCAAGAAAAACACGCCCGGCAGATGGCGTTGATAGAACGCGAAATCCTCGGCAATCAGCAGCGGCTCGTCCACGAGCTGTAACTCGGGCAGAGCAGGCGCGATTCGATCAAACAACTCGGGGTCGTTGTCGACCGGCGGATAGCCCTCGGCAAAGTCGAGATCGTACGTGCAGCCCGTTGCAGTGCATGCCTCATCAAGCACGCGGCGCACACCCTCGCGTGCACGG
The DNA here is from genome assembly GCA_900548295.1 of uncultured Collinsella sp. Classification (GTDB taxonomy): domain Bacteria; phylum Actinomycetota; class Coriobacteriia; order Coriobacteriales; family Coriobacteriaceae; genus Collinsella. The sequence goes on along the minus strand of URKC01000085.1, from coordinate 5,054 downwards.
TCGAACATGCCGTCCGTAAACACACGCAAGCTGCCGGCCACATGGGCCTCCCCCGCCACCGCGTTGCAGACGGTACCGGCCTGCAGCAGGCCAAACTTGCCGATACAGGGCTCGTCGGCGCCCAGTTCGTCCATCAGCTCGCGCTCGGTAATCAAAAACTTCGCTGCCGCCAACGCGGCATCGTGCGACTCCCCAACCGGCACACCATAGGTCTTAGCGATGTGGATACTCGTACCGTGAATATGGATATGCGTCTCGCTCGAACGCGCCAGCAGCGGACCGGAACAACTCGCCAACGTGCCGGCAGGCAGATCGGGCCACACATGGAAGCCAAAAATGCGGTCGGCCCCATAGCGCTCGAACACACCACTCTCGCATACCGTCTTGGCACCACCGGTCGTTTCCTCGGCCGGCTGGAACACAAAGAGAACGTTGCGCCTAATGGCGCCCGGCTGTTCGCGAATCGTACGGTCGACATACGTCGCGGCGGCAAGCGCCATGGCCATGTGTCCGTCATGTCCGCAAGCGTGCATCTTGCCGGGATGGGTCGAGGCAAAGGCCGCTCCCGTCGCCTCCGCGATGGGCAGTGCATCCACATCGGCGCGAATCGCCGTGGCATGCGCGGCATCAACGCCGGCGTCGAAGAAAGCACAGACGCAGCTGGAGCACGGATGGGTCACTTCGCAGGTGAGCGGTGCCAGCACGCCCTCGATATAGGCAATGGTTTGCGGAAGATCGAAATCGAGCTCCGGAATGCGATGGAGATCGCGGCGATAGCGACGGAGTTCTTGGAGCTCGGTCATAGAGGATCCCTTCGTGAGGCACATCTGTTGCAACTAATTGTGATACAGGATTGTGGCGCACATGTTTCCAGCATATCCCTGCATTTTTTAAACGTTATATACGAATACTCTTGTTTGGTAAAGTGCAACGTGGTAGGGTCGTTACCGCTTGATAGAGGCGCGGGCACGAAGATCCGCGGGCGAGTCGGCAGACTTTGACCCCGTGGGGAGGCGAAACCCGCCGAACTGGGTTTTTCGGGCACGAACAGCCTGGTGGGCCTGCGGGAAACACCCGCAGGACTGTCTGCAGCAATGCGGGAGCGCTATCCGGACATTGGGTCCACGCTATGCGGATTCGATGCGCAGGTAGCGCCGTCTGGATAGCGAGGTTTACGGGACATGTCATTGACTCCCAACGAGGCATATGCGGCCAAGCAGCCGTTTGTGGACAAGGAGACGCTCGAGCATATCGTCGAGCAGTTCCCCACGCCGTTTCATCTATACGACGAGGCGGGCATCCGCCGCAACATGCAAGAAGTGCGCGACGCCTTTGCATGGAACCCGGGCTTTAAGGAATACTTTGCCGTCAAGGCCAACCCCAACCCGGCGCTCATCTCCATTCTCAACGAATACGGCTGCGGCTGCGATTGCTCGAGCTATACCGAGCTCATGATCGCCCGCTCGCTGGGCATTACGGGACATGACATCATGTTCTCGTCCAACGACACGCCGGCGGCGGACTTTGAGCTCGCCGACAAGCTGGGTGCCATCGTCAACTTTGACGACATCAGCCACATCGAGTTCTTTGAGCGCGTCGCAGGCCCCATCCCCAAGACGGTCAGCTGCCGCTTTAATCCGGGCGGTCTGTTCCAGCTCTCCAACGGCATCATGGACAACCCCGGCGACTCCAAATACGGCATGACCACCGAGCAGCTCTTCGAGGCCTTTCGCACGCTCAAGGCCAAGGGCGCCGAAAACTTTGGCATCCACGCATTCCTTGCCAGCAACACCGTCACCAACGACTACTACCCCAAGCTCGCGCGCATCCTCTTTGAGCTTGCCGTGCGCCTGGAGCGCGAGACCGGCGCACACGTCGCCTTTATCAATCTGTCCGGCGGCGTCGGCATCCCCTACCTGCCCGAGCAGCAGGCCAACGATATCCATGCCATCGGCGAAGGAGTGCATGCGGCCTACGACGAGATTCTGGTTCCCGCCGGCATGGGCGATGTGGCGATCTGCACCGAGATGGGTCGTTTTATGATGGGGCCCTACGGCTGCCTGGTCACCAAGGCCATCCACGAAAAGCAGATATACAAGGACTATATCGGTGTCGACGCAAGCGCCGTCGATCTGATCCGCCCTGCCATGTATGGCGCCTACCACCACATTACGGTGATGGGCCAGCCGGGTGGCTCCGACAAGACCGCGGCGCCTGTCACAAACACGTACGACATTACGGGCAATCTGTGCGAGAACAACGACAAGTTCGCCATCGATCGTGAGCTGCCGCATATCGACATGGGCGACCTGCTCGTGATCCACGATACCGGCGCCCATGGCTACTCCATGGGCTACAACTACAACGGGCGCCTGCGCTCCGCCGAGGTGCTGCTGCGCCCCGATGGCTCGGCCGACCTCATCCGCCGCGCCGAGCGCCCAGGCGATTATTTTGCCACACTCGATGTGCTGCCGTGCGGCCGAGAGCTGCTGGCCAAGTCGCGTGCCGAAAGCGCCCGTCGCCGCGCCCAGGACGAACGCCTGGCCGTCGCCGCTCAGTGGAACAAACGCATCCAGATCGCGAAAGCGAAGGAGAAGAACATGGACATCCGCAATCTCGAGGGCTCAATCGTCGCCCTCGTCACGCCGTTTAAAAAGGACGGCAGCGTCGACTTCGACGCGCTCGAGCGCCTTATCGATTTCCACCTGCAGAATGGCACCGACGCTATCCTCACCCTGGGCACCACCGGCGAGAGCGCCACGATGACCGATGACGAGGACAACTCCGTTGTCGCCGCAGTGGTCAAGCAAGTTGCAGGACGCGTCCCCGTCATCGCCGGCTCTGGCTCCAACTCCACGCAGACCATGCTCACCAAGTCGCTCACCTACCAAGGCCTGGGCGCCGACGGCCTGCTGCTCATTACCCCCTACTACAACAAGTCCAACGAGGAGGGCATCTACCAGCACTTTAAGACCGTTGCCGATGCCGTAGATATCCCCTGCATCCTGTACAACATCCCCGGCCGCTGCGGCTGCGGCATCAGCGAGCGCAACGTAGAGCGCTTGGCCGCGCACCCCAACATCATGGGTATTAAAGAAGCCTCGGGCAACGTCGCCTACGCGGCCAAGATCGCCCACCTGCTGTCCGATGACTTCCGCATGTACTCGGGCGAGGACGCCCTCACCGTGCCGCTCATGAGCCTGGGCGCCTCGGGCACCATCAGTGTGTGGGCCGATGTTCAGCCGCAGCTCGTGCACGACATGTGCCGCGCCTATCTGGACGGCGACGTAGCGCGCGCCCGCGATATCCAGATTGCCGGCCAGCCGCTCATCAATGCCCTCTTTAGCGAGGTCAACCCCATCCCAGTTAAGGAAGCGCTCGCCCAGATGGGTATGATCGAGGCAAACTACCGCATGCCGCTGTGCCCCATGGCCAACGACACGCGAGCCGCACTTACCGATGCTCTGAAGGGAGCTGGTCTGCTTGATTAAGACCGTCATTATGGGAACGGGCCGCATGGGCTCGCTCATCCGCACTACCGCCGAAGGCATTGTCGACGCCGCCGGGCAGCCCGTTTTTGATATCGTGGCCCACATCGGCTTCGACTTGTCCGAGCTCGAGAGCGCCCCGGCAGCCGACGTCATCATCGACTTCTCGAACGTCGTGACCTTCGATGCCGTCGTCGCCTATGTCGAGTGCACGGGCGCGGCGTTGGTCTCGGGCACTACAGGCTACACACCCGAGCAGATGGATCGCCTGCGCGAGCTGGGTCAGAACGCCCGCGTCATGCACTCCGGCAATTACTCCATCGGTATCGCAGCCCTGCGTCATCTGGTAGCACAGGCCACACGCGAGCTGCCCGGCTTTGACTGCGAAATCGTCGAGACGCACCATAACCAAAAGGTCGATGCCCCCAGCGGCACTGCAAAGCTGCTGCTCGACGCCGTAGTCGAGGCCGAGCCCAAGGCAGGCTACCACCCCGTCTATGGCCGCGAGGGCATGTGCGGAGCGCGCGACCCCAAGGAGATCGGCATGCACTCGCTGCGCGGTGGCACTGTCGCCGGCGTGCACGAAGTGAGTTTCTTTGGCCAGGACGAAGAAGTCACGCTCACGCATCGCGCCACAAGCCGTCAGATCTTCGTCAACGGCGCCCTGGCAGCCGCGCAGAAGCTCGTCACCCGCGAGCACGGCTTCTATACGTTCGACCAGGTCATGTTTGCCTAACCAGGTATCAACCGGATCCACCCAAAGGAGAGACAGCAAATGAGCAATGCAGCCGAGATGGATGCCCAGGAGATTATCAACTACATCGCCACAGCGCCCAAAAAGACGCCCGTCAAACTGTACGTGCGCGAGAAGCCCGGCATGAAGGTCCAGTGGGGCAATGCGCACGTCTACGGCGGTCGTCGTGGCAAGACCGTCTTTGGTGACTGGGATGAGCTCAAAGCCATCCTTGATGCCAATGCCGATTCCATCGATTACTACGATGTGGAGAACGATTGCCGCAACTCCGCCGTGCCCATGCTCGACCTTAAGGGCATCAACGCCCGCATCGAGCCGGGCGCGATCATCCGTGACCGCGTCGAGATCGGCGATCGCGCCGTCATCATGATGGGTGCCATCATCAATATCGGCTCCGTCATCGGTGAGGGCTCCATGATCGACATGGGCGCCGTGCTGGGCGGCCGCGCCACAGTGGGCAAGAACTGCCACATCGGCGCCGGCACCGTGCTGGCAGGCGTCGTGGAGCCCGCCAGCGCCACGCCCGTCATCATCGAGGACGATGTCATGATCGGCGCCAACGCCGTGGTCCTGGAAGGCGTGCACGTAGGCAAGGGCGCTGTCGTTGCCGCCGGCGCCGTGTGCGTCGAGGACGTCCCCGCTGGTGCCGTCGTGGCCGGCGTCCCCGCCCGCGTCATCAAGATGCGCGACGAGAAGACCGACAGCAAGACCGGACTCGAGGAAGGCTTACGCCGGCTGTAGAAGTTACGCGGTTTTACCAAACCGCGTAACGGCTCGACGCTGCAAACGCCCCTAAGCGGCAATCTGACGTT
>URKC01000084.1:0-9386 GCA_900548295.1 uncultured Collinsella sp. | reverse complement strand
GACCAAGGAGCGCTGCATGACCGCCGAGGTCATGGAGTCGTTGTCGCCGGCGCAAAACGTCGTCAAGATCGTGCTCGACGAGCTCACCGAGATGCTCGGCTCAACCGAGAGCAAGCTCGTCTTTAGCAACCGCATTCCCAATGTCATTATGCTCGTGGGCCTGCAGGGCTCCGGTAAGACCACGGCAGCCGTAAAGCTTGCCTACCTGCTCAAGAAGCAGGGCCGCTCGCCGTTGCTCGCAGCGTGCGACGTCTACCGTCCCGCCGCTGCCGACCAGCTGGCCACGCTCGGTGGCGAGATTGGCGTACCGGTCTTCCGCGGCGACGGTGCGCACCCGGTCGACATTGCCAAGGGTGCCATCCAGGAGGCCGTCGACCACCTGCGTGACGTGGTCATCGTCGATACCGCCGGTCGTCTTCAGATCGACGAGCAGATGATGCAGGAGGCCGTTGACATCAAGAAGGCCGTCAAGCCCGACCAGGTGCTGATGGTCGTCGACGCCATGACCGGCCAGGACATCGTCAACGTCGTCTCGACCTTTGCCGATCGCACCGACTTTGACGGCGTGATCATCTCCAAGCTCGACGGTGACGCCCGTGGCGGTGGCGCACTTTCGGTACGTCAGGTGACCGGCAAGCCCATCAAGTTCGTGAGCATGGGCGAGAAACCCGATTCGCTTGAGCCCTTCTATCCCGATCGCATGGCCAAGCGCATCTTGGGCATGGGCGATGTCGTCGGCATCATCGAGAAGGCCCAGGAGGCCGCCGATGCAGAGCAGCTCGAGGCTGCCGAGCGCATGCTGCGCGAGGGCTTTACCATGAACGACATGCTCGACCAGATGAAAGCCGTCAAAAAGATGGGCGGTATGAAGGGTATCCTGGGCATGCTCCCCGGTGGTCAGCGTGCACTCAACCAGATGGGCGGCAACCTGGACGAGGGCATCTTCGATAAGAACGAGGCCATCATCATGTCGATGACCAAGGAGGAGCGCCTGCGTCCCTCCATCATCAACGGCCAGCGCCGCGCCCGCATTGCCAAGGGTGCCGGCGTAACCCCCACCGAGGTCAACAGCCTTATGAAGCAGTGGGGCGAGATGAATAAGATGATGGGCCGCATGCGCACGATGGCCAATCAGGCGCAGGCCGGCGGCAAAAAGGGCAAAAAGGGAAAGAAGGGCAAGAAGATGCGCATGCCCAATATCCCTGGCCTGGACGCTATGGGTCTGGGCGGCATGGGCGGCCTAGGTACGGGCGGTCCCAAGTCCGATATGGAGCTGCTGCGCCAGATGGAAGCGCAGATGCGTAATAAGAAATAGAGCTGTAATTCCAGCTTGATATGGCAAAGGCCACTCGGAAGCTACCGGGTGGCCTTTGTTGTTGGCGTTGATTGTTGGGTTGCGTTCGGCTTCGCGTCCCGAGCTCGCGGTGCCGTGCCGTTAGTGGCAGCCGCAGCCCTCATGGCCTTCGTGGTCGTGGTGGCCGTGGCAGCCGCAGGACCCGCCATGCTCATGGGTGTGCTCGTGGTCGTGGCTGTGGCGGCCGCACGTGGCCTCGCCGTTCTGTGCGAGCGTGCCGGCGATAAGGGCCTCGACGCAAGCGTCGCAGCTGCCCTGGGCACCTGCGTATACCGTGATGCCGGCTTGGGCAAGCGCGTTGATAGCGCCTCCGCCGATGCCGCCGCAGATGAGCGTGTCCACGCCGCCGTTGGCGAGCAGGCCCGCAAGTGCGCCGTGGCCGGTGCCGCCGGTGCCCACGACCTGCTCGTTGAGCACCTTGCCGTCCTGAATGTCGTAGATCTTGAACTGCTCGCTGCGGCCAAAGTGCATAAAGATGTTGCCATTGTCGTACGTGGTTGCCACCCTCATGGTGCCGACCCCCTTTGCTGGCCATGCGGCCGTTGTCGTGGTGATGGGGGAGTACGCGATATTGCCGCCTTCGATGATGAGCGCCCGACCATTGACCAACGCGTTTGCCACCTTGCGATGCGCTCGGCTGCAAATAGCCGCCACCGTGGCGCGCGCGATGCCCATCTGCTGTGCGACTGCCTCTTGGTTAAGGCCTTCCAGGTCGCACAGGCGCAGCACCTCGAGTTCGTCGACCGTCATGTCGATGGCGTCTCCACTGGCAAGGCCGTCGGGGGTAAAGCCGCGATATTCGGGGATGATCCCAACACGGCGCAATTTCTCGCGTCTTCCTGCCATACGTGCTCCTTATCTGACATATGTCAACAATAGAATAACGAACGTGCAGATTTACGCAAGAGATTTCTGGCATATGTCAGAAAACAAGGGCTTATGTTTGGGCTGTGGGGCCGCGTGCGCCTGGGCTACAATGAATCTCGCTTGTAGGCAACTGACAGGAGGGTCAATGAGCAAGGCTGATCAACAGTTTGTAACCATGTGCCGCGATATTCTGGACCATGGCACCACCACCGAGGGCCAAAAGGTCCGTCCGGTGTGGGAGGACGGCACCCCTGCCTATACCATTAAAAACTTTGGCGTTACGGCTCGCTATGACCTGCGTGAGGAGTTTCCGGCGCTTACCCTGCGTCGTACGGCCCTCAAATCTGCCATGGATGAGATCCTATGGATCTATCAAAAGAAGTCCAATAACGTGCATGACCTCAACAGCCATATTTGGGATGAGTGGGCTGACGAGACCGGCTCCATCGGTAAGGCCTACGGGTATCAGATTGGGCAGAAGAGCCATTATGCCGAGGGCGATTTCGACCAGATGGACCGCGTTCTGTACGACCTTAAGAACACGCCGTACAGCCGCCGCATTATGACGAATACCTACGTGTTTAGCGACCTGTCCGAGATGCACCTGTATCCGTGCGCCTACAGCGTGACGTATAACGTGACGCAGCGCCCGCAGGATGACAAACCGACGCTCAACATGATTCTCAACCAGCGTAGCCAGGACATTTTGGCTGCGAACAACTGGAATGTGTGCCAGTACGCCATTTTGCTGATGATGGTTGCGCAGTCGGTCGATATGATCGCTGGCGAGCTGCTGCATGTGATTGCCGATGCCCACATTTACGACCGTCATGTCGATATTGTCCGCGAGCTTATCGAGCGTCCGCAGTTTGCCGCGCCCAAGGTAGCGCTCAACCCCGATGTGCATGATTTCTATGCGTTTACGACCGACGACCTGATCGTCGAGGGTTATGAGCACGGCCCGCAGGTCAAGAACATCCCCATTGCGGTGTAGGTGGCGCTTATGACGTGTAAGCTTTCTGCCATCGTCGCCGTATGTGACGATTGGGGTATTGGGTGCGAGGGTGACATGGTCGTGTCCAATCGCTCCGATATGCGCCATTTTGTGGCGTGCACCAAAGGTTGCCCGGTCATTATGGGACGCAAGACGCTGCTGAGTTTTCCCGGCGGGCGTCCGCTTAAGAACCGTCGCAATATCGTACTCACCCGCGACGAGAGCTTTGCTGCCGAGGGCGTCGACGTGGTGCATAGCGTCGACGAAGCGCTCGCTGCGGTTGCCGATGAGCCCGTTGCGTGGGTGATCGGCGGTGGCGAGGTGTATCGGCAGTTTTTGCCGCATTGCGTGGAGGCGGAGGTCACGCACAACCATTGCGTGCATGACGTGGATACATACTTTCCCGATTTGGATGCCGATCCCGCGTGGGAGATTGCGCGGCGTGGCGGTGCTGCCACGATTGCCTCGGGCGAGGGCGACGAGGGTGTCGATTATGAGTTCGTGACGTATCGTCGCGTTGATGCGTAAATCGTCTGGCGTGAACGGTATCATCGGGTTGTTTGAATGCATGGGGCGGCGCTTAGCGTCGCCTCGTTTGGTATAGATGTGCTGTAAAGAAGGGTGCGGGCTGGCTGCTATGACTGATGCCGTTGAGGTGCTGCGAATCGATTCTCTCGAGGACGAGCGGCTCGATGCCTACGTGCGACTGACCGAGCGCGAGCTGCGCTGCGTGCTGGAGCCGCAAAAGGGCATCTTTATCGCCGAGAGTGCCAAGGTCATCGAGCGCGCGGTGCGCGCTGGATACGAGCCGGTGAGCTTTCTTTTGGGCGAACGCTGGCTCGATCAGATGATGCCGCTGTTTGAGCGCCTGGTTGTGCGCGAGGGCGCGGGTCCGGTTCCCGTGTTTGTGGCCTCGATGGAGCTTATGGAGCAGCTGACGGGCTTTAACGTGACGCGCGGTGCGCTCGCGGCATTTCGTCGCCCGCGACAGATTCCGGTTGATGAGTTCTTGGGCGGCGTCGTCGAGGCGGCGGGGGAGCGCCCGGTGCGCCTGTGCGTGCTCGAGGGCATTGTCGACCACACCAACGTCGGTGCGATTTTCCGCTCGGCGGCTGCGCTGAACGTCGACGGTATTTTGGTGAGCCCCACTTGCTGTGACCCGCTGTACCGTCGCTCGGCCCGCGTGAGCATGGGCACGGTGTTCCAGGTGCCCTGGACGCGCATTGGCAGCGAGGCGCGCGTATGGCCGCATGATGGGCTGGCGGCGCTGCACGATGCCGGCTTTTCGTGTGCTGCTATGGCGTTGACGGATGATTCGGTGTCGCTGGACGATCCCGCGCTCCAGGAGATTGACCGCCTGGCAATCTTTATGGGCACCGAGGGTGCTGGCTTGGGCGCCAAGACCATTGCAGGCTGCGACCGCGCCGTGCGTATTCCGATGGCGCATGGGGTCGATTCACTCAACGTGGCCGCGGCAAGTGCTGTTGCCTTTTGGCAGCTGTGCCCACATGTGAGCAACGAGTACCACTACCAGCCGGGTCTGTATCACTAGGCAGATAGTTCGCACCGGGCTCTGGTTCGGGGCGTTTCGGCCGACGTCGGTCGGTGCTAAGCTGGTATTGGCTTTGGTCTTAAATTGCCGCTTTGTTGTTTGGCGTACGCTGGTGGGGAGGGCGTGTGGCTAAGAAATCTACGGCTATCGATGTAACGCAGGGCGTTATTTGGCAGCAGCTGCTGTCGCTGTGCGTCCCTATCTTCTTTAGTTCGTTCTTTCAGCAGGCATACACGCTTATCGGTACCTATATCGTCGGTCAGTTTGGCGGCAAGCTCGCGCTGGGTGGCATTCAGGCCACGATGGTGCTTACGGAGCTCTGCATTGGTTTTTGCGTCGGTGTGGGTGCTGGCTGTGCTGTCATTACCGGTCAGTTTTTTGGTCAGCACGATGACGAGCGCTTGAGCCGATCGGTCCATACGGCCATGACGCTCGCGCTGGTGGGCGGCATTGTCATTTCCATTCTGGGCATGGTGTTTGTCGAGCCGATGCTTGTGCTGATGAATACACCGCATGAGCTGCTGGCCGAGGGTGTGGCGTATGCCCGTTGCTACTTTGCCGCCATGTTTGCGGCGCTGCTGCTCAATATGGGGACGGCGCTGTTGCGCGCCGTGGGCGACACGCGCGGTCCGGCGGTTATTATTGCCTCCGGCTGCTTCGTCAATGTGGCATTCGACATTCTTTTTGTCGCCGTGCTGCACATGGAAGCGCTGGGCTGCGGCATCGCGGTGGCGCTGACTATCTGCACCAATGCCACGATGATTGTGATCCGCATGATGCGCGCTCCGGGAGCGTGGCGTCTTTCGCTCTCAAAGCTCGGTATTGACCCCGGTATCTGCAAGAGCATGCTATCGTGCGGTTTGCCGCTGGGCGTTCAGTCTGCGGCGTATTCGATCTCCAATGTTTTGATTCAGGTGTCGGTCAACTCGTTTGGAGCCGATGTCACGACCGCTTGGGGCCTTTCCGGCCGCCTGGACGGCATTATCTGGATGGTGACCGAGGCACTCGGCGTGTCGATCACCACGTTCTCGGCGCAGAACTTTGGTGCGCGCAATTACGAACGCATGCGAAAGGGATACCACACGTCGCTCGTGCTTTCATTTGTGCTTATCGGTGGCCTGTCTGCCGTGCTGCTGGTGTTCTCGGGCCCGCTTTCGCGTCTGTTTATCGACGATGCCGCGATTTCGGCCTACACCACGACGATTCTTCATTTCATCGCGCCGTTCTACGCGATCTTCTCGATTATCGAAAACGCGTCTGGTTCCATCCGCGGTGCCGGCGTGAGCTTGCAGCCTATGATGCTCACGATATTCGGCACGGTCGTGCTCCGCGTGGCGTGGGTGTTCGCGATTATGCCGCTCGACCCCTCGCTCGAGCATCTGCTGCTGGTCTACCCCGCAACCTGGCTCATTACGGCCACGATGTTCACCATCTACCACCACAGCGGCAACTGGCTAGGCCGCGCCACTGCCAAATGATCCCTTGGGGACGGAAGATAACGGATCATTGCTCTCCGTTGTGATATCAATGATCCGTTTTCCTCCGTCCCTTTCGGATCAATTAGTATTCGATGCCTTGGCGGGCTAGGAGGCCTTCGTCGAAGTAGTGTTTGACGGGGCGCATTTCGGTTACTAGGTCGGCAAGGTCGGCGAGGGGCAGCAATCCGCGGCCGGTGAGCACGAGCTCTGTGGTGGTCGGTTTCATCGCGATCAACGCTTCGGCATCTTCGCGCGTCACAAAGCCCCGTCGCATGGCTTCTCCCAGCTCATCCAAGATCAGCACGTCGACCTGGCCAATCTGCTCCCGCGCCAGCTCCATGATCTGTGTGGCACAGGCTTCGGGCGTGTCGCGGTCGGCCTGTACGATGCGTAGCTCCTATCGAGGTGCTGCGTCATGTTCGGCGCAGTGCAGCTTCTTGGCAAACTGCAGCATGAGTACGTCGAGCCCATATCCCGTGGCGCGCATCGCCAGTCCCAGCGCGGCCGTGGTTTTACCCTTGCCGTCGCCCGTATAGATCTGAACCTTGCCGACTTCGAGTGATGCCATCTCTATCCTTTCGTGCCCGGCGTCGGTTTATCGCCGGCCGGGTTGGGTATTCTAGTTAGCATTATCAACCCCAGTAGATGGAGTTCAAGCAGATGGAGATGGATGACAATAAACGTAGACGGAATATGATCCTCTACGTGCTCATCGCCTTCGTCGTCTACCTCGTGCTCTCGACCGTTCTGTTCCCTAACATCGGTCACACGCAGCAGATTACGAAGACCGATTACTCGACGTTTGTCAAAGCGCTCGATAAGAAGAGTGTCGACAAGGTCGAGTACAACACGGACGATTACTCGATTTATTACACCAAGAAGGGCGAGGACGAGAACATCGCCTATAAGACGACCGGTGTGCCGAACGATGCGGGCTTTACCGATCGCGTGCTTGAGTCTGGCGCTTCGCTGGAGTCGGTCGTTCCCGATAAAAACTCGGGTTTGATGACCTACTACTTGCTCACGCTCGTTCTTCCCATGGCGATTTTCTTCCTCATCGGTTGGTGGCTCAACCGCCGTATGAAGAAGGCCATGGGCGATGACGGTCCGTCGATGAACTTTGGCGGCGGCGGTTTTGGCGGCGGTGGACTGGGTAAGTCCGGCGCGCGCGTGATTGCTTCCAAGGACGTGGGCGTGACCTTTAAGGATGTCGCCGGTCAGGAAGAGGCCAAGGAGTCTCTCAAGGAGGTCGTCGACTTTTTGGAGAAACCGCAGCGCTACGAGGAAATCGGCGCCAAACTGCCGCGCGGCGCTCTTCTTGTTGGCCCTCCGGGTACCGGTAAGACCCTGCTTGCCAAGGCTGTTGCCGGCGAGGCCGGTGTTCCGTTCTTTAGCATTTCGGGCTCTGAGTTCGTTGAGATGTTTGTTGGTCGCGGCGCTGCTAAGGTTCGTGACCTGTTTAAGCAGGCCAAGGAAAAGGCCCCGTGTATCGTCTTTATCGATGAGATCGATACCATCGGTAAGAAGCGCGATGGCGGCGGCTTTAGCGGCAACGACGAGCGCGAGCAGACGCTCAATCAGTTGCTGACCGAGATGGATGGCTTCGATAACCACAAGGGTATCGTTGTCCTTGCCGCAACCAACCGCCCCGACAGTCTCGATCCCGCTCTACTGCGCCCCGGCCGCTTTGACCGCCGCATTCCCGTTGAGCTGCCCGACCTGACCGGCCGCAAGAACATCCTCGAGCTGCACGCCAAGAGCGTTAAGACGCAGCCCCCGATCGATCTGACCGCGATCGCCCGCGCCACGCCTGGTGCTTCGGGTGCCGATCTGGCCAACATCATCAACGAGGGCGCCCTGCGCGCCGTCCGCGAGGGTCGCAAACGCGCGACTCAGGATGACTTTGAGGAGTCGGTGGAGGTCGTCATCGCCGGCCAGCAGCGTAAGTCCACGGTGCTGTCCGACCACGAGAAGCAGGTCGTCTCCTACCACGAGATCGGCCACGCCATCGTTGCCGCACGCCAGAAGGGCTCGGCACCGGTTACCAAGATCACGATCGTTCCCCGTACAAGCGGCGCTCTGGGCTACACCATGCAGGTCGAGGAGGACGAGCGCTTCCTGACGCGCCAGGAGGTCTTGGACAAGCTCGCCGTCTATTCCGGCGGACGTGCTGCCGAGGAGCTCATCTTTGGTGAGATGACGACCGGCGCTGCCAACGATATCGAGCAGGCCACCAAGCTCGCTCGCAACATGGTGACGCGCTTTGGTATGTCCGATGAGTTTGGCATGATGGCACTCGGCACCGTCCAAAACGCGTACCTCAACCAGGACACGTCGCTCACCTGCGCTCCCGGTACAGCCGAGCGCGTGGATGCGATCGTGGCCAAGCTGATCGAGGATGCGCACGATCGCGCTCTGCAGATCCTGAAGGAGAACAAGTTTAAGCTTCACGAGCTGGCTCGTTATCTGTACAAGAAGGAGACGATCACGGGCGAGGAGTTCATGAATCTTCTCACGCGCGAGAATCCGCTGATGCCAAAGCAGCAGTAAGGCTGGCTGCGCAGTGTCGAACGCCCCATTTGAGTGTCCATCTCAAATGGGGCGTTTGGTTTGGGGATGATGTATATGAAGATCGTGGTGAGCGCCTGTTTGATGGGCGAGAGCTGTAAATATAACGGGCTCGATAATTACCATCGCGAGCTGGTTGAGGCTTGCGAGCGCACAGGGACCGAGGTACTCCTCGTGTGCCCTGAGGTTTTTGGCGGCCTGCCCACGCCGCGCAGGCCGTCCGAGATTGTGGATGGTGAGGTCCGCACCTGCGAGGGCATCTCAGTCGATCGCGAGTTTCGCCTGGGTGCTCAACGTGCGCTCGATATGTGCGAGCAGGCGGGCGGGCCGTCCGGGATCGCCGCGTGCATCCTTCAGGATCGTAGCCCCTCGTGCGGCGCGGGTCGCATCTACGACGGAACATTCAGCGGCATGCTTACCGCGGGCAACGGCGTTTTCGTCGACCTGCTTCTGCGCCATGGGTACCGCGTGATTCCCGCAAGCGAATTCGATCCCAGCATGCTGGAACATTGTCCATAGCACTCGAACCCAACACTTCCTCACGGGTGACCGTTTTGGCATCATCCGTGAAGT
>URKC01000083.1:0-9621 GCA_900548295.1 uncultured Collinsella sp. | reverse complement strand
TTCGCGAAGCCCACTTCTCCGAGGAAGGGCACCGGCCCGGAGGCGGCCCCAGCGCGAGGCAGTCCCGGATGCCTACCTACTCGTTGTCGCCCGCGGTCATCTGCGTTGCGGAGAGCGTGCCGTCGGCAGCAGTTACAGCCGCAGCGTCGGGCCAGACCCAGTCGGTAAAGGCTGGGTGATCGTAGCCCTCATCGCACGCGAACTCGAAGGCCTCGGTGCGGAATGCCTCCCACTTATCAATCTGCTCGGCAAACTTATCGGCGTCGACCATGCGCAGCACGTCGGCGGCCAGTGTCCAGCGGTCCATGTTGTTCAGGCGCAGCATGTCGAACGGCGTTGTCGTGGAGCCTTTCTCCTCGTAGCCGTGGACGCGGAAGGCATCGTGGCCGGGGCGGTTCCAGATCAGGCGGCGAATCGTGCCGGCATAGGCGTGGAACGCGAAGAGGACGGGCTTCTCGCCGCAGCCGAACAGCTCAGCCCAGCGCTCGTCGCTGAGAGCCTGGTCGTTCTCGCAGACGTTCTGGATCTTGAGCAGATCGACCACGTTGACGAACCATACCTTGATGCCCAGCTCGCGCAGCATGTCGGTTGCAGCCAGAGCCTCAAGCGTCGGCACGTCGCCGCAGGTGGCGACCACGACATCGGCCTCGGCGAGCGAATCGGCGGTCGATGCCCACTCCCAGGTCGCAACGCCCTCGGCGAGCTCCGCCTTGGCCTCGTCGACCGTCTGGAAGGTCGGAGCAGGCTGCTTGCCGCAGAAGATGGCGTTGACGCAGTCAGTGGACTGGTAGACGCGCTCGGCCACGGCGAGAGCCATGTTGGCGTCGGCCGGATAGTAGGCGTTTACGATGTGCGTGTCGTTGGCCTTGTTGAGCAGCAGGTCGATAAAGCCGGGGTCCTGATGCGAGAAGCCGTTGTGGTCCTGACGCCAGACGTGGCTCGACAGCAAAATGTTAAGGCCGCTGATGGGGGCACGCCACGGAATCTCGCGCTTGGTAGCCTCGAGCCACTTGCAGTGCTGGTTGACCATGGAGTCGACCACATGGACAAAGCTCTCGTAGGAGCTCCACACGCCGGAACGGCCAGTGAGCACGTAGGCCTCGAGGAAGCCCTCGCATTGGTGCTCGGACAGCTGCTCGACGACCTTACCGGAGCCTGCCAGCAGCTCGTCGTTGGCCTCGTCCTCGTAGAAGCCGGCGTCCCACTGCTTCTTGGTCACCTTGTAGGCAGCCTGCAGACGGTTGGACGCGGTCTCGTCGGGACCAAAGATGCGGAAGTCATCCATGTTCTTGGCCAGAACGTCGGCAGTGTACTCACCAAAGACGCGGGCGGCCTCGGTGGAGCCCCAGCCATGACCCTTAGTTGCGACGGGGACCTCGTGGGCATGAATATCGGGCAGCTCGAGCTCGCGACGCACCTTACCGCCGTTCGCGTTGGGGTTGGCGCCGATGCGCAACTCGCCGGTCGGCATAAAGGCCGTCACCTCGGGGCGCACCTGGCCCTCGGGCGTAAAGAGCTCCTCGGGCTTGTAGGAACGCAGCCACTCGCGCAGCACGCGGAAGTGCTCGTGGGTGTCCTTGGCACTCGCCAGCGGCACCTGATGCGCGCGCCAGGAGTCCTCGGTCTTCTTGCCGTCGATGTGCTTGGGGCAAGTCCAGCCCTTGGGCGTACGGAACACAATCATGGGGTAGGCCGGGCGGACCACGGTCTCGCCTGCGGCGGCCTGGGCCTGCGCGGTGACCTTGATGTCACAGATCTCGTCAAAGACCTGCTCAAACAGGGCAGCGAAACGCGCATGAATGCTTGCGTGGCTCTCGTCGTCAAAGCCGGCGACAAAGAAGTGCGGCTTATAGCCCATGCCCTCAAAGAACTTGGTGAGCTCCTCATCGGACACGCGGGCAAGGATGGTGGGATTGGCGATCTTGTAGCCGTTGAGGTGCAGGATCGGCAGGACGATGCCGTCGGTTGCCGGGTTCACGAGCTTGTTGGACTGCCAAGAGGTCGCGAGCGGACCGGTCTCGGACTCGCCATCGCCCACCACGGCCACGGCCAGCAGGCTCGGGTTGTCCATGACGGCACCGTAAGCGTGGCTGAGCGTGTAGCCGAGCTCGCCGCCCTCGTGGATGGAACCGGGCGTCTCGGGCGCAAAGTGGCTCGGGATGCCGCCGGGATAGGAGAACTGGCGGAAGAACTTCTGCAGGCCTGCCTCGTCATTGGTGATGTCGGGGCGAATCTCGCGGTAGGTGCCGTCGAGCAGCGACTGAGCAGTACCGGCGGGGCCACCGTGACCAGGGCCCATCAAGAAGATAGCATTCTGGTTGTGGTCGGCGATCAGTCGATTGACGTGACCGAACAGGAAGTTGATGCCGGGCGTGGTGCCCCAGTGGCCAACCAGGCGGTGCTTAACGTCCGGACGACCGAAGTCGCGCACCTCACCGGTTTTCTCGTCGACAAAGTCGGGGCGCATTAGCGGGTTAGAGCGAAGGTAGATCTGACCGACGGACAGATAGTTCGATGCGCGCCAATACAGGTCGACGCCCTCGAGCTCGGAAGCCGGCACCTCGTGGCCCAGCTTTTGCCACGGCGTCCCCAGTGTTTTAGCCATTGTTTATGTCCCTTCGCTGTGCGGTCACCCTCCAATACGGCAACCTTTCGTTGGGACCAGTATATTTGCTAAAACGTTTTATCATGGTGAAAAAACGTTTTACCACCCTTATCAATCCCATCGATTAGCAAAACGCGACATTCACCTGCGGCGTTGATTGTCACAGGTGCTCCACATTCGGTCTCTGCAAATTGGTAAACGTGTTTAGTTGTGTTTAGTAAGCTCGAGCACGCTGTCCTTAACGATAAGCTCCGGCTCCAGAACGACCTCTTCGGCACGCCTGCCGCCCCTACCGGCAAGACGCTTGGACATGCAGCCAAAAGCATGCTCCGCAAGGACACCAGGGTCCTGCTCAATCGCGGTCAGCGCCGGCTCAAAAAGAACGTCGGCCGCCGAGTTGTCATAGCTCACCACCGAGATATCGCCCGGGATGCTCTTCCCCATCTCGTGTAAGCGCTTGAGCAAACCGAGGGCAATGTTATCTGAGCTTGCGAACACGGCAGTGGCGTCAGTTGCGAGCACTGCCTCCGAGGCCTCGTATGCGCTCGGAATGTAGTACTCGCTCTCAAACTCCAAACGCGCGTCGATCGGCAGGCCAACCTCGCGCAGCGCGCGCTCATAGCCGGCAAGTCGCTTGCGACCCGTATTGGAACGGCGGGCATTAACCAGGCAGGCAATACGGCGGTGGCCTTGCTCGATCAGATAGCGGGTGGCCATATAGCCGCCCATCTCGTGGTCGAACATCACCTTGTCGCACTCGAGCCCCTCAATGGCACGGTCGACCATTACGGCCGGGATGGGCAGGTGGCTGACTTCTTCGCGCAGGGCGCGGTCATCGGAGAACTCGTCACCCACCACCAGGAAGACGCCATCAACGCCGCGCGTCACCAGCTGGCGCAGCAGCTCCAGATCGTCATCGGCGCTTCCGCCCGAACTGGTAATGAAGAGCGCATAGCCGTCCTCGCGGCAGCGCTTTTCCAGGCTACCGGCGAGCGAGGCAAAAAAGCGGCTCTCGATGTTAGGGACGATAAGGCCCAGCGTGCGCGACTCGCGCATGACCAGGCTGCGCGCAATCTGGTTGGGAACATAGTGGTTGCGCGCCGCGACCTCTTTGATGAGCTTGCGGTTTTCTTCCGAGATGCGACAGGGCCGATTATTGAGAACAAGCGAGACCGACGAGGGGGAAAGCCCCACCTCCTGGGCGATCTGCTTGAGGGTGACTTTGTTGGCCATCTCGCTCCTTCCGGGTTTACGCGCAATCTCTTGAAAGTATAGCGACTACCCCTCTACCTCGGTGATAAACACTTTACCAATCCGGTGGACGGCTGTTTTATCGCCGCCAGCGCACCAAATCCGTCCGGGTGGGGTATATTGCAATCGATTGATGACAACGACCACCAAAAGGCGGATATTCGTATGCACGAGAACGATTTTTTTAACGAGGACCTGCTGTGCGCGCTCGCTGGCGTTGCCGGCGAGGACAACGTGCTGATGAGCGAGCCCATGCGCGAGCACACCACGTTTAAGATCGGCGGTCCGGCCGACGTCTTTGTCACGCCCGATACTGAGCAAGGCCTCGTCGCCACGCTCGATACCTGCTATCGCTGCAATCTACCACTCACCATCGTGGGCAACGGCTCCGACTTGCTCGTCGGCGACAAGGGCATCCGCGGCGTCGTCGTAGCGCTGGGCGAGGGCCTCTCCGACATTACGGTCGACGGCACGCACGTCACGGCGGCAGCCGGCGCCTTGCTTTCCGATGTCGCAGCCGCGGCAGCCGAGGCCGGCCTTACCGGCATGGAGCCCATCTCGGGTATCCCCGGATCGGTCGGCGGCGCCTGCTACATGAACGCCGGTGCCTACGGTGCCTGTATGGCCGATGTGCTGGAGTCCGTGCGTGTCTACAAGCCCGCTCGCATGCTCGACGACGGCACCCGCGGCAGCGGCAATATCATCGAGTTCGATGTCGACGAGCTCAACCTGGGTTATCGCAAGAGCCGCATCGCCGACGACGGCTTTATCGTGCTTTCGGCCACTTTCAATCTCGCCCCGGGCAACGCCGCGATGATCAAGGCCGACATGGACGACTATCGCCAGCGCCGCGAGGACAAGCAGCCGCTCGATATGCCGAGCGCCGGCTCCACCTTCAAGCGCCCCGAGGGCCACTTTGCCGGCAAGCTCATCATGGACGCAGGCCTGCGCGGTCACGCCGTCGGCGGCGCCCAGGTGAGCGAGAAGCACTGCGGCTTCATCGTCAACGCCGACCACGCCACCGCCGCCGACGTCGACGAACTCATCCGCCACATTCAAGCAACCGTCAAGGACCAATTCGGAGTAGACCTACAACCCGAAGTCCACCGAATCGGCGAATTCCTATAAAAAGAAGGCCCCGAAAGGGGCCTTCGCCATCTTTATATCAGACAACCAGTCCGGTGAGTCGCGCCCCGAACCCGAGAGGGCTGGGACAGTCCGAGAGGCATAAGGTTGCCTGCTCGGACTGTCCCGGCCCAACTCATCGTTACGATAGCGCAATACCGCCAAGCCAGCCCCAGCGCACGCCAGAGCCAGTACCATAAAAGCTAATGAACGAATCAAGTGACTTAGACGTAATGGAGCCCTCGTTGCTCATAACGATGCCGCCGCCAACATAGATGCCCACGTGTCCGTACAGCAGACCCGGCGTACCGGTGCCACTGTGCGACGAGTCGGCCACGATCATGCCCACCTGCAGCGCCGAACGATCGGAGCTGTAGCACCAGGCGTTAAACATGTCGCACGCGTTGCCGCCAAAGTAGCCCACGCCGGCGTTGCGGAATACGTTGGTAACCCAAGCGGCGCACCAGTTCAGGCCAGGCGAAGGGGTGGAGTAGCATGCGTTGACGACGGCCTGCTGCTTGCCCGAGCCGGCATTCTGTTGCGGAGTTCCGGGCGCATACGATCCGCCACCCGAGCTTGAACCACCCGAGTAGGAATTGTTCTTGTTTGCGGCAGCCGCGGCAGTAGCAGCCTTCCTGGCAGCCTCCTCTGCCTGGGCGGCAGCGAGAATCTCGGAATCACGCTGGGCCATGAGTTCCTTGACATCGTCGGAGAGGCCGTTCAGAACTGTCTGGACCTCCTGCTGCTTGGCCTGCATGTCCTGCATCTGAGCAGTCTGCTGGTCCTTGAGCTTCTCCAGGTCGGCCTTTTGTGATTCGAGCTCGGTCTTCTGTGCGTCGAGCTCAGCCTGAATCGTCTGGATATCCTCGATGGCATCGCGGTCGCTCTTGTTGATCTTCTCAACGTAATGCGCGTTGGCGACGAGTTCCTCAAACGAGCCAGAGGCCAGCAGCAGCGACAGGATGTTCGTACCGCCGGACTTGTAGCTGGCGGCCACGCGATCGGAAAGGTCGTTGCGCTTCTTCTTGAGCTCGGCCTTCTTTTCATCGATCTGGGCCTGCGTGTCGTCAATCTTGCCCTGGACATTCTCGATGTCGTTGAGGGTCTGGGCATTCTTGTTGGCCAGCGCCGCATACTCATTTGCGATGCTGTCGAGCTGGGCCTGAACCTCGTCGAGTTGGGCCTGGGCGGCATTCAATTTATCGGTGGTTTCTTTGGAAGCCTCCGCCGCATGGGCGCGAGTGGGCAGGCCAAAAAGAACTGCCGCAGAAGCGGCGCCGAACAGGGCCTTAAGGGCAGTGCGGCGCGAGAGCTCCTGGGAAAGGATGGAATCGCTGTTTGGTGACATATGTACTCCGTTACATGCTTATTTATATGTCGCTCAACTCATACATATTAGCGTACATATGGCGCGTCCCAACGATTTCCACGAACGGCAGGAAACTACAAGGTCGGCGGCTCGTAAGCAATTGTCAAATTTGAGGTAACAATTGAGCAAGCTCTTATATGAGTACGTTAACATAATCCTCTGCTTTTCCTACAGTGCACCATTTGGGCGTCCCCGCCTGCGCTATACTCCCCTCTAGAAGTGTTCCTGATTCGATAGGAGACTACATGTCCAAAGCACTCGACCCCAAAGACACCTGCGTCCTCGTTACCGGTGGCGCCGGCTTTATCGGCTCGCACACCGTCGTTCAGCTGCTCGAGGGTGGCTACCAGGTCGTCATCGTCGATGATCTCTCCAACTCCAGCGCCGTCGCCGTCGACCGCGTCAAGACCATCGTGGGCGACGAAGCCGCCAAGAACCTCACCTTCTACAAGGCCAACGTGCTCGACCGCGATGCGATGAACAAGATCTTCGATACCCATCAGATCGACCGTGTCATCCACTTTGCCGGCTTTAAGGCCGTCGGCGAGTCGGTGAGCAAGCCCGTCGAGTACTACCACAACAACATCGAGAACACCCTGGTGCTCATCGACGTCATGCGCAACCATGGCTGCAAGTCCATCATCTTCTCGAGCTCCTCGACCGTCTACGGCGACCCGGACAACCCGCCCGTCACCGAGGAAGACCCCAAGAAGCCCGCAACCAACCCCTATGGCTGGACCAAGTGGATGATCGAGCAGATCCTTATGGACGTCCACACCGCCGACCCCGAGTGGGACGTCGTGCTGCTCCGTTACTTCAACCCCATCGGCGCTCATCCGTCGGGCCTGATCGGCGAGGACCCCAAGGGTATCCCCAACAACCTGGTGCCCTATGTCGCCCAGGTCGCCGTGGGCAAGCTCGAGGCCGTTCAGGTCTTTGGCAACGACTACCCCACCCCCGACGGCACCGGCGTGCGCGACTACATCCACGTGTGCGATCTGGCCTCTGGTCACGTTGCCGCCCTTAACTGGATGAACGGCAAAACCGGCGTCGAGATCTTTAACCTGGGCACCGGCACCGGCACCTCGGTACTCGAGGTCGTCGCCGCCTTCTCCAAGGCTTGTGGCAAGGAGCTGCCCTACGTGATCCGCGAGCGCCGCGCCGGCGACATCGCTGCCAACTGGTGCGATGCCTCCAAGGCCGAGCGCATGATGGGCTGGAAGGCCCAGTACGACATCGCAGACATGTGCCGCGATAGCTGGAACTGGCAGAGCCACAACCCCAACGGCTTCGCCGACGCCGAGTAGCAAAAACCTACATACCGCTCTTGCCCCGATCTCACGTTGTGAGGTCGGGGCTTTTTCATGGCATGTAACCATTCGCCGAAAATCGACCAACTTTTTTATCTTGCCTGTACATGTTTAAACAACATGTTTTACAATAGGCGTATCGAATCAGAACATCGGAGGCGGACTGCACACCCATCGGCAGGCCGACCCCACAACAAGAAGGTTGGTGAGCGCATTCATGGAGCGTGCAAGCGGCGTCCTCATGCCCGTCTCGTCTCTGCCCGGACCATACGGAATCGGCGGCTTTGGCTGGAATGCCTACGACTTCGTCGATTTTCTCGCCTCGTGCAAACAACATTACTGGCAGATTCTGCCCCTTACGACGACCAGCTATGGCGATTCGCCCTATCAGTCGTTCTCGGCCCGCGCAGGCAACCCCAACTTTATCGACTTTGCCGAGCTTATCGAAGCAGGGTATCTGGAGCAGCGCGATATCGATGGCGTGTATCTGGGATCCGACCCCAGCAATGTCGACTACGGTGCTATCTTTGGCGGCCGCCGTCAGATTCTCGACCGCGCCGCTGAGCGCTTTGCTGTCGACAAGCCGGCCGATTTCGATGACTTTATCCAAGCCAACGAGGACTGGCTCATCCCCTACTGTGAGTTCATGACCGTCAAGGAGGAGTGCGGTCTCAAGGCATTTTGGGAGTGGCCCGCAGAGCTCCGTACCCGTGGCGAGGCTTCTGCCAAGGTCTGCGCTGCCCATCCCGCGCGCATGCTCTACCACCAGATGACGCAGTACTTCTTCGATCGTCAGTGGAGCCGCCTCAAGGCCTATGCCAACGAGCGCGACATCCTCATCATCGGCGACCTGCCCATCTATGTCTCACGCGACTCCGTCGAGATGTGGGCCACGCCTGAGCTCTTTAAGATCGACGCCGCCGGCAATCCCGTAAGCGTCGCCGGCACGCCGCCCGACCAGTTCTCGGCCACCGGCCAGTACTGGGGCAACCCCATCTACGACTGGGACGGCATGGAGTCCGACGGCTTCTCCTGGTGGGAGGGCCGCATTTGCGCCGCCCTCGACATGTACGACGTCATCCGCCTGGATCACTTCCGCGGCTTCGAGGCCTATTGGGAGGTGCCGTTCTCCTCGCCCGATTCGTCTTACGGTTCGTGGACGCAGGGTCCCGGCCTCAAGTTCTTCAAGACGCTCGAGGAAAAGCTCGGCACGCTGCCCATCATCGCCGAGGACCTGGGCTTCCTCACCCCCGGCGTCATCGACATGCGCGACAACTCGGGCTTCCCCGGCATGAAGATCCTGCAGTTTGCCTTTGAGGGCGCCAACTCGTACTACCTGCCGCATAACTACATCGCCAACACCGTCGCCTATGTGGGCACCCACGATAACGAGACGGCGCGCGGTTGGTTTGAGGGAACGGCCACCCCTCGTCAGCGCGAGCAGGCAGCCCTGTACACCCATCAGCAGGCCGGCGAACCCATGGCAGATGCACTCAATCGCACCATCGCCGCCAGCGTGAGCGACACGTGCATCTACACCATGCAGGACCTGCTCAACTTGGGCAACGAGGCGCGCATCAACACCCCTGCCACACTGGGCGGCAACTGGACCTGGCGCGCCGCGGAGGGCTTCGACGCAGAGCCTCTGGCCAGCCGCATCCAGACTGAGTGCGAGGTCTACTGCCGCGCCAAGGAGCCGGTCGAAAAAGAGGCAAAAACCTCAATTTGACGGGAATGTAAAAAATCTTTTTGAAAATTGTGCGTTTTGCTGGTAAGCGCCCCGCCGTCGTGGTATAATCGCATAAGATGCAGTCAGATATAAGACTTATTTTCACAGCGATACGCTGGCCATGAAAACAGGCTCGACTGTGAAAAGGCAGAGCACCGGGAAGGAAGACCCGGTGTGTAAAATGGGGAAAAACGCATGAAAAATGAATGGACTGAGCAGGACTTGCGGCGAT
>URKC01000082.1:0-9934 GCA_900548295.1 uncultured Collinsella sp. | reverse complement strand
TGCGGCGGCGGCATGGGGGCACCGGCCTCCATAGCCTCTCCACCTGCGGAAACGATGCGACGGCCAGGTGCCGGGAGCTATTCCCGCGTTGCGCTAGCTGCGGAAACGCGGGGCCCGTTCAGGCTGTTGCGTTGAGATTGAAAATCAACCATTTAGTGGCACACATGAAATGCCGGATTCGGCTCTACTAGATTGAGTATGCGATATTATGCAACCTTGCATAATTCGGCCTTGCATAATCTTTGCGCGTGGTTTGTATTGGAGGACATGTATATCGACTGAGGTAGCGTGTCCGCCCCGCTTGCTTGCCCCGCGCCGTGGTACGATTTTTGAGTTTGAAAGTCCCGTCGCGCTCCGGCTGCCCTTGCAGCTTGTCGCGCGGCCGCACGTAAAGGAGCCATCATGGCCGGTATGAACATGCAGCAAATGATGAAGCAGGCTCGCAAGATGCAGGAGCAGCTTGCCGCCGCGCAGGAAAACCTTAAGTCCCAGACCGTCGACG
This sequence comes from uncultured Collinsella sp., assembly GCA_900548295.1. GTDB lineage: Bacteria > Actinomycetota > Coriobacteriia > Coriobacteriales > Coriobacteriaceae > Collinsella. The sequence goes on along the minus strand of URKC01000082.1, from coordinate 9,432 downwards.
CCTCTGCCGGCGGCGGCATGGTCAAGGTGACCGTTAACGGCGAGATGGAGCTCGTCAACCTCACCATCGACCCCGATGCCCTCGATCCCGAGGACGTCGATATGCTGCAGGACATGATCATGGCTGCCGTCAACGAGGCCGTCCGCGGTGTCAACGAGCTTGCCAACAAGCAGATGGGCGCCATCACCGGCGGCCTCAACATCCCGGGCATGCCGTTCTAAGACACGCATATATATGAGTGCCAACCATAGTCTGCAAAAATTGCTCGATGAGCTGGGCCGTCTGCCGGGCATTGGTCCCAAGTCGGCCCAGCGCATCGCCTATTACCTGCTCGAGGCCGATGCCGAGGAGGCGCGCCGCCTGGCCGAGGCTATCCTGGAGGTTAAGCAGGAGGTTCACTTTTGCAGCCGCTGCTTTAACTACGCCACGGCCGACGAGTGCTCCATCTGCCAGGATTCGATGCGCGATACCACTCGCATTTGCGTGGTGGGCGAGCCGCGCGATGTCCAGGCGATTGAGCGCACGGGCAGCTACCACGGTCTCTACCACGTATTGGGCGGCGTGATCAGTCCCATGGACAAGATTGGTCCCGAGCAGTTGCACATTCGTGAGCTGCTGGCACGCTTGGGCCACGAGGACATCCACGAGGTCATCATCGCCACCAACCCCAATATCGAGGGCGAGACCACGGCGAGCTACCTGGCCCGCACTATCAAGCCGCTGGGCGTTGAGGTATCGCGTCTGGCGAGCGGCCTTCCCGTGGGCGGCGACCTGGAGTATGCCGACGAGCTTACGCTTGGGCGCGCCATCGAGGCCCGTCGCACGATTTAGGTGGCGAGCCTGCTCCTGCCGTATGTCTTCATCGCGACGCACGGGGTAGCCATAATTTCCCCGTGCGACTGTAAGTTTGTTGTGCAACAAAGATGCTTTGTATCCGCTTATCGCATGGATGCTTCCACTCGCATCCTTAATTTGCCCATTCGTTGCGCAACCTTTTGGGTTCGCTGATACACTCAAATATGGATTCGAATGAATGCGCCGCTCCCGAGCGGCGTGTTTTTGTTGGAGGAGAACGCATGCGGCCCGGTGGCACTCAGACAAAGCGCGGCGCCGCGGTGCGCATGCGACGCCGACTGGGCTTGGCGCCGCGCGCGTACGCACTGCTGTCTTGCTCGCTGGTGCTGGTCATAGCTGGCGTTTCTGCCTATGGCATGACCGTGCCGTCCATGATGCAGGCACATGCCGCACGCGAACCGCGCGTGGGGCATGAGGTCAAAAGTGACCTGGGGACCACGACTGGATATGCTTGGGCAAGTGTGGTCGCGCATATTGTGTTTGGCACCGGCGACGCGGACGGCGCCGAGGCCCCGGACAACGAAGTCACGCTTGCCAATGGCAAAACCATCGTGCTCACCAACACCAAGATCATCGATCGGTTGTCCAACAATAGCGTGGCGGCAACGGTGAATAAGGTCGAGCAGCAGAAGGAGCAGGACGCCCAGCAGTCCGGAAAGCCCGGTAGCTCGGATACTTCTGGCTCCGGCTCGGATTCGTCGAGTTCGGGCGGTGGCTCTGGGTCGGGTTCCTCTGCCGGAGGGACTGGAAACGGCGGCTCGACGGGCGGCAACACTGACAACGATGCAAACTCCGGTGGCCTTTCCGCTGCTGAGGAAGAGAGCATTCACAGCTGGCTTGTGACCAAGTACAACATGCTCGACGGCTATGTTTCTCGTGCCAATGACGTGGTCTCGACCTATAACTCTACGGGAGATCCCAGGCCGTGCGACAGCCTGGTCGGGGAGATGTTTGTCATTCGAGCCGAGTTCGGTCGTCAGACATTCTCGCCCCGGTCAAAGTGGTATCAGCAGTATGCCAATCTGTGGGGCTGTTACACCAACCTATGTCAATGGGTCGGCCATTACGGCGATGATGACGTCGCGCTCGGTAACTTCAACAATAACGTGGCGGCGCTTGCCCTATGATGACCGATCTTGCATCCACCACACCACAATCGCTCGGTCGCGATCCCATGGTCGGCCTGCGCCTGGCGCGTGTCGACGGGTTTGAGCCGGCCATTGCGCTCGGTCAGGGCGAACTGCCTGCCTATCTGCGTCGTTTTACGATGCTGTTTGCCGACGATGCCGCCATGCGCCGTGGCGGTATCGGCCGCGTGACGCGTGCCGTCAACGCCCAAGGCGAGGCCGTGGCACTCAAACAGCTCATCTTGCCGACGCGCGATGAGTTTGACGACGATGCCGCTCACGAGGCGCTGGTCGCCAAGTTCAAGGCGGCGTTTCGCGAGGAATACGAATGCCATCGCGCCCTTTCGGGCCTTAAGGGCTTTCCCCGCCTCTATGGCTGGGGCGAGGTCGACGGTGTGCCTGCAATTGTCATGGAATGGGTCGAGGGCGAGACGCTTGCCCGCTTGCGTTCGCGACTTGCCGTGGACGATGCCGGACGCCTGTCGCCGCTTGTGGCGGCGCGTCTGGGTCGCGACCTGTTCGATCTGCTCTGCCGTATGAGCCTGGTGGGCGAGGGCTTTGTCCATCGCGATATCTCGCCCGCTAATATTATGGTGCGTACGGCGCGTCTACCGCTTGACCGGCAGCTTGCCGAGGGCACCTTTGACCCGTGCCTGATCGACTTTGGCTCGTCGCTGGCGCTTGAGCCTGCGTCGGCCGCGGCCGGTACCGGCGGCAAGGCGTCGTTTACGGAGCGTTATGCCACGCTGCGTCGCGCGACGGTTGCCTATGCCCCGCCCGAGATGCTCACCGACGATATTCCCGACCTGCGCGCTTTGCGTATGTCGCCGGCGATTGACGTCTATGCCGCGGCAAGCACGGTTTACGAGCTCATTGCCGGCATCGCGCCATACGAAGCCGCGCCGAGCACTTCGGGCACCTCGGGTTCGCGCAAAAAGACGCGCGACATCGCGAGCCCCTACCGTCTCAAGATGGACACGCGGCCCGACTATCCCATTGGTGCCCATGCGCCCGGTTGTGATTTGACGCAGCTGCTTCGTCGTGAGCCCGATGTGGCGCTCGCCGCGGCCGAGCAGGCCCAGCAGCTGGGGCTTGAGCCGGATTCCGAGGAGCTACGCGATGCGCTGGCGTTTGTCGATGCCCAGCTGTTCGACGTGGTGATGGCCTGTCTGTCCAGCCATCAAAAAGATCGTCCCGAGCCGGCGGCGGTCGAGGCGGCGCTCTCGGCGTTTTGTGACCACTATGCGCAAAATGTCGGTCGTTCGCTCCGCGGCGAGCCGCTCACGCCGTGCCCCATGGATGCGTCCGGCCGCGCGGTTCGTCGCGCGCTGATGGTCGGCGCGGCGGTCGTCTGTGGCGTGGTTTGGGCTGCGGTCGTGGTTTCGGCCGCGCTGCTGGCGTCGGGCGCTCGCGTGACGGCGACTTTGGGATCGCTCGTGTGGTCTGGGTCGCTACCGGGTGTTATTGCCGCACTGGCGCTGGCGCTGCCAGGCATGGCCGGCGTTGCCGCGGGGGCACTTGCGCGCGATCGACGCTCGGGGTTCCTGCAGGGTGTGCTTGCGCTTTCTGCCTGCGAGGTTCCGGTACTGGTTGTGACTGCATGTAGCGTATTTTCCCAACGCGCCGTGATGGGCGGCCTTGTTGCCGCTTTGGTTGCAACCTATACGCTTACGTGGTTTTTGCTTGCGATGGGCTTTGCCTTTGAACTTCCTGTTTCGGCACCGCGACGCACAAAAGCCCAGATGGCGACTCCGCTTGCCGGTGGAGCCGCAGCTGCCCGTACTTTTGGCGGACCTGTCGAAGTATCGTCCGATTCTATTTCTACGACCAAGGAGGCCTAGGTCATGGCATCTCAAGTTGAGCTCACCCCATGCGGGGCCATGTTTGACATCTTTAAGCGCGTGGCGCATCTGAGCCATATCGAGCTGTGCGGCTTGGTGCTTTCGTCCCGTCCGCTCGCCGACGGCCGCAGCCCGCAGAGCCGAGCCGCCGATCGCTCTTGGGTTTCCCGCTTTATCGTTCGCGCGCCGGTCGGCACGCTTCAGCAGCGCTACTTTGCCGAATACGGTACCTCGGCTGCGCGTATTATGTCGCAACTGGCCCTGCGCCAGCGCAATCCCATGGACTCCACGGCTGTAATCAATATGGTGTGCGGTCCTGCAGGTGAACCGATGGTACGCGCGCTCGAAGAGTGCCACCAGGACACGAATCTCTATCGCAACGCGCTCGATCGCCTGTCCCAGGCGGCGGAACTCATGCCCGCCGAGCGCGCCGAGGCCGTGCTGGTGCTGTTTGTCGCCGTCGGTTGTTCGGCGGATGTGCGGTCCTCGGTGAACTATGCCATCGACTACGCGCACGCGACCTGTGGCGGAGGCACCTCCACGCCGCGTTCGCTTGGCATGTCGATGACCGCGGGCGAACGCGACCCCGCCCCGGCGCACCCTTTGGGCTTGCTGCGCATACAAAACAGTTTTGTCGTGAGTGCCCCGCGCTGGATTCAGCCGAGTGAGCAGGGTGTTGAGATTGGCGCGCTGGCCACTGGTGAGGGCGATATTACCGACGTCGGCGACGATGTCTCGGCCCGCCATGCCCATATCTGGTGCGATGCTCAAAATATCTGGCACGTCGAGGACTTGTCGTCCACCAACGGAACCGTGGTGGTAAACGGGGCCACGCGTGTCTGCATTCAGGTCGAGCCCGGCCGTTCCGCCCAACTCAATCCCGGCGATGAGCTCAAGCTCGGCGAATCCACTACCTACGCCATCCTCTTCGGTGCCCTCTAGCCAGTCCCGCCAAATGGTCCCTCCGTCCCCAAGGGATCATTTTGCTCCCGGCAGTCACCCGAGGTAAACCTTTACCGCCCGCCTATATTTGCCGAAATTACACTTGACGGCGGGGTACAATAAGCCCGCATGCGGATTTCCGTTGCGGGCGCTTCCCATCGCCGGGGCGTGCCCGGGAGCATCCGGCATGCGGCCTTTGCGGCGCTCGGTCATGTGCAAGACGGGCGGTCGGGTCTGTGGGGCGCATCAGTTGCCCCTCGCCTCGGCATGTCTTCTCTCCACGCCACGTACCTGCTGCTGAGCCTGCCTGCCAGATGATTGGAAGCAACAGCGTAAATCCCATCACGCCAACATCCCGGCGATCGCCGGGGCCTGTATACCTATATGAGAGGAGAGGGGTATATGGCGCGTAAGTTTAAGTCTATGGACGGCAACGAGGCGGCCGCATATGTTTCGTATGCGTACACCGAGGTAGCGGGAATCTATCCCATTACGCCGTCCAGCCCGATGGCCGACCATGTCGACCAGTGGGCGGCCCAGGGTCGCAAGAACATCTTCGGCACCCCGGTCAAGGTCGTCGAGATGGAGTCCGAGGCAGGTGCAGCCGGTACTGTTCACGGTTCGCTGGGCGCCGGTGCTCTGACCACCACCTACACGGCTTCTCAGGGTCTGCTCCTGATGATCCCGAACATGTACAAGATCGCGGGCGAGCAGCTCCCGGGCGTCTTCCACGTCTCCGCGCGTTGCGTCGCTTCCCACGCCCTGAACATTTTTGGCGATCACTCCGACGTCATGGCCTGTCGTCAGACCGGCTTCGCCATGCTCGCCGAGGGCAACGTCCAGGAGGTCATGGACCTCTCGCCGGTGGCTCACCTTGCCGCCATCGAGGGCAAGACCCCGTTCCTTAACTTCTTCGACGGCTTCCGCACCAGCCACGAGATCCAGAAGGTCGCCATGTGGGACTACAAGGATCTGGCCGAGATGTGCGACATGGACGCCGTCCAGGCTTTCCGCGACCACGCGCTCAACCCTGAGCACCCGCACACCCGCGGCAGCCACGAGAACGGCGATATCTTCTTCCAGAACCGTGAGGCCTGCAACAAGGTCTACGACGAGCTTCCCGCCGTCGTCGAGGGCTACATGAAGAAGATCAACGAGAAGCTCGGCACCGATTACGGCCTGTTCAACTACTACGGCGCTCCCGATGCTGATCGCGTCGTCGTGTGCATGGGCTCCTTCTGCGACGTGCTCGAGGAAGTCATCGACTACCTCAACGCTCACGGCGAGAAGGTCGGCCTGGTCAAGGTTCGCCTGTTCCGCCCGTTCTCCATCAAGCACTTTGTGGACGTTCTCCCCGAGACCGTCCAGAAGATCGCCGTCATGGACCGTACCAAGGAGCCGGGTTCCATCGGCGAGCCGCTCTACCAGGACGTCGTCTCCGCTCTCTACGAGGCCGGCAAGACGGGCATCAAGGTCGTCGGCGGCCGTTATGGCCTGGGCAGCAAGGACACGCCTCCCGCGTCCGCGTTCGCTGTCTTCGAGGAGCTCAAGAAGGACGAGCCCAAGCGCGAGTTCACCATCGGCATTGTCGATGACGTGACCAACCTGAGCCTGCCCGAGGCCGAGGATGCGCCCAACACCGCAGCCCCCGGCACCATCGAGTGCAAGTTCTGGGGTCTGGGTGGCGACGGTACCGTCGGCGCCAACAAGAACTCGATCAAGATCATCGGCGACCACACCGACAAGTACGTCCAGGCCTACTTCCAGTACGACTCCAAGAAGACCGGCGGCGTCACTGTCTCGCACCTGCGCTTTGGTGATTCCCCGATCCGCTCGCCGTACTACGTGACCAAGGCCGACTTTGTCGCTTGCCACAACCCCAGCTACATCGTTAAGGGCTTCAAGATGGTCCGCGACGTCAAGCCGGGCGGCACCTTCCTGGTCAACTGCCAGTGGAGCGACGAGGAGTTCGCCGAGCACATGCCCGCCGTGGCCAAGCGCTACATCGCGAACAACAACGTCAACGTCTACCTGATCGACGCTATCGACCTGGCCGCTAAGGTCGGCATGGGCAAGCGCACCAACACGGTGCTCCAGTCCGCCTTCTTCGCGCTGGCCAAGGTCCTGCCCGCCGAGGACGCCCTGCAGTACATGAAGGACGCGGCTACCAAGTCCTACATGAAGAAGGGCCAGGCTATCGTCGACGCCAACCACAAGGCCATCGATGCCGGCGCTACCGCCTTCCGTAAGTTCGAGGTTCCGGCCGACTGGGCTACCGCCGAGGATGCCGCTCCCGTCGAGCTCTCCGAGGAGACCAAGTCCGCTATCGCCCAGCAGGTCAAGAACCTGCTCGAGCCCATCGATCGCATGGACGGCGACAGCCTGCCTGTTTCCGCCTTCGTCGATTGCGCCGACGGCCAGTTTGAGCTGGGCGCCTCCGCATACGAGAAGCGCGGCGTCGCCGTGGTCGTTCCCCACTGGGACGAGACCAAGTGCATCCAGTGCAACCAGTGCGCCTACGTGTGCCCGCATGCCACCATCCGTCCGTTTGCGATGACCGAGGACGAGGCTGCCGCCGCGCCCGAGGCTACCCGCACGCTCGACGCCATGGGCCCCAAGGCCAAGGGCATGAAGTTCACCATGGCTGTGTCCCCGCTCGACTGCATGGGTTGCACCAACTGCGTCAAGGTTTGCCCCAAGGGCGCCCTCGAGATGGTTCCCACCGAGCAGGAGATGGACCAGCAGCCCGTTTGGGACTACATGGTCGAGAACGTCTCCGAGAAGAAGGAGCTCATCGCGGCCAACGTCAAGGGCAGCCAGTTTAAGCAGCCCTACCTGGAGTTCTCCGGCTCCTGCGCCGGCTGCGCCGAGACCGCCTATGCACGTCTGGTGACCCAGGTCGCCGGCGACCGCATGTTCATTTCCAACGCCACCGGCTGCTCCTCCATTTGGGGCAACCCCGCTGCCACCGCTCCTTACTGCAAGGACAAGGACGGTCACGGCCCGGCGTGGAACAACTCCCTGTTCGAGGACAATGCCGAGCACGGCCTGGGCATGGCCGTTGGCTATGAGGCCGTTCAGCACAAGCTGATCGCCGCTACCCAGGACATCATCGCTGCCGATGGTCCGTCCGATGAGCTCAAGGCCGCCGGCCAGGCTTGGATCGACTCCGTCAACGACGCCGAGGCCTCCAAGACCGCTGCCGCTGCCTACGTTGCCGAGCTCGAGAAGTGCGGCTGCGACGCTTCCAAGGCGATCCTCGCCGACAAGGCTTACCTCACCAAGAAGTCCTTCTGGATCTTCGGCGGCGACGGCTGGGCCTACGACATCGGCTTCGGCGGCCTGGACCACGTCCTGGCTTCCGGCCACAACGTCAACGTCTTCGTCTTCGACACCGAGGTTTACTCCAACACCGGTGGTCAGGCCTCCAAGGCCTCGAACTTGGGCCAGGTCGCTCAGTTCGCCGCCGCCGGTAAGGTGACCAAGAAGAAGTCTCTGGCCGAGATTGCCATGAGCTACGGCTACGTCTACGTGGCACAGGTTGCCATGGGCGCCAACCCGGCTCAGACCCTCAAGGCCATCCACGAGGCCGAGGCCTACGACGGCCCGTCCCTCATCATCGGCTACAGCCCCTGCGAGATGCACTCCATCAAGAAGGGCGGCATGCAGAACTGCCAGGCCGAGATGAAGAAGGCTGTCGAGTGCGGCTACTGGAACCTGTTCCGCTTCAACCCCGCTGCTGAGACCGACAAGTTCATTGTGGATTCCAAGGAGCCCAAGGAAGAGGGCTACCGCGCCTTCCTGATGAACGAGGCCCGTTACAGCCGCCTGACCCGCGAGTTCCCCGACCGCGCCGAGACTCTGTTCAAGCGCAACGAGGAGGTCGCCATGGATCGCTATCAGCACCTGCTGAAGCTGAAGGCCATGTACAGCGAGTAAGCATATACCATATCAGAGGACCGCGGGAGTTATCCCGCGGTCCTTTTCTCTGCCGGGACGTGCGCCTGGAAGACAGCCCGTCAGAGAACAGCGGCACACCGCCGTCAGAGAGGTTGAGACAGCCCCCGGACGCCGCAGCGTTCGGGGGCTGTTTCTGGTCAGACGATTCGTGGGGTTACAGCAGGGCCGCAAAGGCATCCGCCATGGCCCCGCCCTGGACCCGAGCGATTTCGGCGGCGCTGCCCGCGTCTTCCGGAAGCAGGCCCCATTCCCAGGCCAGTTCCAGAGCGGTTTGGTCCCAGGCACCCTCCGCCAGCGCATCGGGCAGAGGCGCGGTGCGGACAGCCTCCGGCTCCAGCCCCAGGGCCTCCGCAGTGCGGACGAGAAAGACGGCGGCTTCCTGCCAGGTGAGGTGCCGTGCGGCCGCAAAGGCGCCCTCTGCCGTACCGCCGGTGACGCCGGTCTCCGCGGCCCAGTTCACCGCCGGCAGGAACCACTCGATGCCCAGCAGATCCTGGAAACCGGCCTCCACCGCTGCGGCAGGGGACCCGGCCGCAGCATACAGCTGCCCCACGAACCGCCCCCGGGTGAGCGGCGCATCCGGGTATTCCCGCTGTTCCAGCGTCTCCGGATGGGCCAGCAGCCACTCCACAGCGGTGTCTCTGCCCGCCAGGGTATCCGCCATGGTTTGGGGAACGGCGATATCCGGCTCCAGAGACTCCACGCCC
>URKC01000081.1:0-10076 GCA_900548295.1 uncultured Collinsella sp. | reverse complement strand
GGCACCGGGCATTCCCCTGCGAGCGGCATTTGCAGACGACACGCCCAAACCGGCGGAGCACCTCGGTAATTTCGTCATTCGCCTTCGCCCCGCGGGCTATTTTCGCACCGCGAGCGTCAACCAAGACGGCAACGTTCGCGGCAACGTCTGCCACCTGTTTAACGACGGCACGTCCAGCAAGCTCATCCTTGAGAACGTAACGACCAAGAATGACGATACAAACTGGTATGCTATCCGCACCTTGCTCAATTTCGAAGAGCATAAAAAGACGGGCTACAGCATTTGGTCGGTCGACGACGACTCGGACAAAGATGGAAAGGTCATCCACGTATGGGGCGGCGAGTATGACAACAAGCCCAGCCGCGCTTTTGCGTTCGAGCGTCAATCAAACGGAACCTATATCATCCGAGACCGCACGGTCGAGAAAGAAACCGAGAAAAAAGACATTAAGTACCTGGCAATAGAATCGAACGGCGAAGACCAGGACAACAATAAGATCTGCCATAAGAGTAAGAGCATTCCGTGGGAGCTCGAACTCATCGGTTACGACATGAAAAAGAACGATGCCACGGTTAGCAGCCTCGACTGGATCACGTACAGCAGCTACGTCGATGGGCCATGTTGGATGAAATACGTCGACGACAACAAGTTCCTCGACGAGCTGAGCATCCCGGGTACGCACGATTCGGGCACCTGCAGCGTGGACAACGACACTGAGCCCCAATCCTCGCAAGTAAAATGCCAGCAGGATTACATTCCCACGCAGTTGCTCGAAGGCATTCGCTATTTTGATATCCGGCTCGGAAAGGGCGACGACCCCGGTATCGACCACGGGGATTACTACCTGCTCAAAAAAGACGCGTACTTTATGCATCTTTCCGATGTCATAGGCTACTTCAAAACGTTTTTGAACGAAAACCCGACAGAAGCGCTCATCATGCTTGTATCACGAGGCAACGACGAGGCTACCGACGAAAGTGTTACGACGGCTTTCGCCAAGGTTTTGGACGACAACCCCAAACTGTTCTATACGTCGAGCCGAATCCCCACGCTACACGAGGTGCGCGGAAAGATCGTTCTGCTGCGTCGATTTAGGCTCGCCGGCAACAGTGTAAGCGGCCACACGTGGGGCCTCGACCTTACCGAATGGGATGACAAGATCAAGGCTCACTCCGACAGCGCCACTATGTGTCTCGTCCAAGACGCGCGGGGCTTTGAAGCCGCGGGGGAAACAGGCGACAAAGAGCCCTATTGCACCAAGGTATACGCCCAGGACAAGTACAAACTCACGGGAACCGACAAGCTCAGCTGGGTCGATAATGCGCTGAAGGAAACGACCGGGCGCACGCGCAACAAGGTGGACGTCGTGGACGATGACGGGGCCAAGGTGCAAGTCCAGGAGCGTTGCTGGTCTATCAACTACACCAGCTGCACGGGCTTGTCGCACGGAGGCAATCCTTTTACCTCGGCACGAGTAGTCAACGAGCATCTGTATAAGAGCCCGTACATCAATCCCAGCGGCACCGAGGATACAAAGTCAGATTACCTCAAGCACATTGGCATCATCGCATCCGACTTTGTTGATGCGGCGCTGGCCCGGAGCATCTACCAGCGCAATTACGATACGGAGCACAAGCAGACGGCTTCGTACTATCTCCCGTACTATCTCCCGACCCGCATGCGCATGACGTACGGCGACTCGCTGAGCGATGCCTCATTCCAGGATGGCAAGACCGTTGGCGAGGGTCATTTCCGCCTTGCTGACAGCAGCAATGCGCTCAACGCGACAGCTTCGGGCCATGCGTTTGCCATTGAATACGTGGATGTCGACGCCCTGGGCAACGAGACCGTTACGGGGCTGCAGGGCTCTGTGCCCATCGATATCGATCCACGCGCGCTGACGCCCCATTTTGAGGGACTCGAAGGCCTTAAGGCCGGCGAAGACGTGCGCGCCAAGATTGCGGCATCACTCGAGGGCAAGCTCGAAACCGATGCCTGCACGGCCCAGCTCGAGTTTGTGCACGACGCGAACGGCGCTCCGGGCACGGCAATGACCGAGGGCGAAACATTTGCCGCAGGAACGTACTGGGTGCGCGTGAACGGTCTCTTGGGCGACGCGGCGCAGAACTACACGCTCGCCAGCGACGGAGCCGCAAGCTTTACCGTAGCGGCCTCGGGCAGTGCGGGCGGCAACGGCAGCGGCACGGGTTCCAACGCAGGCAGCGCCGACAAGAACGGCAAGGGCAACAAGAGAGACCAGGGCAAGAGCTCGGGCGGAAAGCTCGCCAACACGGGCGACGGTTCTGGCGTTGCCGCCGGGCTCGCTGCCGCCGCCGTAGCGACGACGGTCGCCGGCGCAGCAATGCTTGCCAGTGACCGCGACAATACCGAGGACGTTAACGAATAGGCAAGCCAGTTTTTTGGGCGCATCAACTCAATCGGGGCGCAGAATACCGTTCTGCGCCCCGATTTTTACCTTGGACCGAACGCCGTTATCGGCTACATCACCATGTTCAGCGCGTTCACAAATTCCTGGGCCTTCGCACGGCTACTCAGGCTAAAGACGCAAGCGGTCAACAGTCGATTGCGCAGAAAAACATCACGGCCTTTGATTCTATTGACGCCCGTGATGTCCTTAAGATAGACAATCTCGGTGTGCTTGCCGCCGAAAGTGCCCTTCCTGAGCATCTCGATACGGTTGGGGTAGATCTTGACGTCTTTAAACCTACCCGAACCCTTGTCCTGAAACAGCAGGGTGCTGTTGTCCATGCGTGTCACTCCCATGGGGTTCGTGAAAACTGTCTCTATTGCCAAATTTTAGTCACCGCAAGGCCCCCATGCGAAGTTGCCAGACAGCGCAGCGATTCGTGTCCGTACGAGTCTTTAAACTAAATGCAATAAAGATGCGTCCTCAAGAGGAAAGTCGGGCGATATTGATGAGTGAACTGGCAAACCGCGGGGAATCGGCAATCGTGCCAGAAGTTTTTTACAAGCAGGTTTCCTCGATTCTCAACGCCGCTCGCGACAAGGCCTATACCGCCGTTAACTTTGCGATGGTTGAGGCATATTGGGAGATCGGCAAGAGTATTGTTGATGAACAGGGCGGAGAGGAGCGCGCCAAGTATGGCGATGCACTGATCGACGAACTTGCCGTTAGATTGACTAAGGATTTTGGCAGAGGCTTCAACGCCAGAAGCTTAAGATACATGCGTCAGTTTTATCTTGCGTTCCCAATTCGGAACGCGCTGCGTTCCGAATTGAATTGGACACATTACCGCAGGTTATCGCGTATAACCGACCCTGATGCTCGAACATGGTACATGAACGAATGTGCCGATTCTCGCTGGAGCACGCGTCAGCTCGAGCGCCAGATCAACACCATGTTCCGCGAGCGCCTGCTTGCCAGCAAGGACAAGGAGGCCGTCACCCAGGAAATCCAAAAGAGCGCCCCGGCTCGTCGCCCCGAGGATATCATCCGCGACCCATATGTACTGGAGTTTTTAGGTTTCTCGGACGATACTGCGTTTCGCGAGAGCGATCTAGAGCAGGCGCTCATCACGCATCTTCAGAAGTTCCTGCTGGAGCTTGGCCGTGGTTTCGCTTTCGAGGCGCGCCAAAGGCGCATCACCTTTGATGGGCGCCATTTCTATATTGACCTTGTGTTTTACAACTATCTGATGCGCTGCTTCGTGCTCATCGACCTTAAGACGGACGATCTTACGCACCAGGACCTGGGCCAGATGCAAATGTATGTGAACTACTACACGCGCGAGCTCATGAACGAAGGCGACAATCCGCCCATAGGCATCGTGCTCTGCGCGGACAAAAGCGATTCGATCGTCGAGTACACGCTGCCCGAAGACAACGACCAAGTGTTTGCCGCCAAATACCTGCCGTATCTTCCAAGCAAGGAAGAGCTGGCGCGCGAGCTGAGTGCCGAGTACCGCGCCATCAACGAAGCGACCAATGGCGAAGCGCAAGGGTAGCAGCACGTTGCGACCGATACCCCCGACGGAGTTTCATATCCCCCGACATAAGAGGAGCGCTCCATGACAGGCAGACCGAAAACAACACTGCGCGACTGCATCTATGGGCTTGCCGTCGGCGACGCGCCGGGTGTTCCCTACGAGTTCAGGCCCCGCGGCACGTTCGAATGCGCGGACATGATCGGCTACGGCACGCATGGGCAGCCCGCCGGCACCTGGAGCGACGACGCATCTATGACGCTTGCTACCTGCGACTCGATTAGGGAGCTCGGGCATATCGACACCGCGGACATGAGCGACAAGTTTGTGAGCTGGATTGCCCGTGGCGAGTATACGGTCGACGGCGTTTTCGATTACGGCGGTACGACCGCTCGCGCCCTGCGCGCCGGCAAAGGAGGCTCCGGCGAGCGCGACAACGGCAACGGCTCGCTCATGCGCATCGCGCCCCTGGCGTTCACCGATGCGACAGACGAAGAGATCAGCGAGGTCTCCGCGATTACGCATGCCCACAGAACGTCAACCGACGCATGTATCATATTTGTCGAGCTGATAAGAGACGTGATGAACGACGTGCTCCCCTCGTGGGCGCTTCACCTGAAAGGCGCGCCCGAGCACGAAATCAGGTCTGGCGGCTTCGTGCTTGACACGCTTAAGGCTGCCACCTGGTGCTTTGTGAACACCAACAGCTACGATGAATGCGTGCTTGCCGCCGTCAACCTAGGCGACGACGCCGACACCACCGCAGCCGTCGCCGGCGCCCTCGCCGGCACGGTATACGGTATCGAGGCCATCCCGCAGGAGTGGGTCGACACCCTGCGCGGTAAAGAGTTGATTGAGAGCTGCCTGTTTTAGGGCGCCATTCAAGAAATAAGGCAGGAGGCATCATGGAGAGGAAGGTCGCAAATATAGACGAGTTCCAAGTGGACGAAAACGGGATTCCGCTATTTCCAGTAGGACTGAAGGAAGAAGCCAGCCTCTATATCCTCCCCGACGGGCGTTACCTCCCCTGCGGGGTCTACAGGACCGCGGACGGCGGTTCGATCATTTATGAGCCATCCGAACTAAGCTTCTTCGGACAGATGCTTGCTCAATTCAAAGAGTACTAGAGGTTTGATCGCCCGTTAGATCGACACTGCTCAAAACCAGGGGGCAGGCTATCCTCCACCGCGGCCCGTGAGGTAGAATTATGCCTGCCGCGGAATCCGCCTGCGGGCAACGCTCTAATCTCTGATTGGGGTGAAGCCTATGAACTTGTTTCTTGAAATCCTGCGCCTCTCGATGTATGTAACCGGCATCGTCCGGAACCTCTACTCGATCTGGTGGGAATATAAGCAGTAACGGATAGCGAAGGGAGTCATGCAAAGGGCCGGTTGCACCCGGCCCTTTAGACGATAATACCTGCGTTGCCCGCGCTTCCAAAGTTGACCGACTGAGGAGCGGGTTCCGCGGCACATCCTGATTTTACCCAGTGGCAAGGCTCTTTTACAGCCGTTCCACCGTTTATTTACATCTGCCAATCAAGACGAGACTACTACGCACCTTTATTACACACGATATTTTCAGCCTGGTATAACCAAGTTCAATAATAGAATGCAAATCCAACCACCGTGTCTGATTACAAAAAGATTTTTGCCTTTTCTGCAGCAAACTCTTCCTCGGTAAGCACTCCACTATCACGCAGCGTTGCAAGCCTCTCAAGCCTTGCAACTACATCAATCACTATCCGCCAGCGTCTCAATAGTCTGTGAAACCTGCGGATACCGCTCAAGCTCCTTCGATAGGGCATCGACTATCTCGGCAATATTCTTTGCATTTTTGCCCCCGTTTAATACGTTTGCCCTGACCTTAGATGACGACTTGACAGTAACGCCAGATCCGCCTTCAACTGGAACAACCGAAATACTGATATTTTCGCCCCAAGACCAAAGGCTCATACCAATCTCGGCTGCAACTGTTCTTGTTGTGGGCGATGCACTATCAACTTTTACTTTAGGCAGCTTTTCCATAGCTGCCTTCAAGGCATTAAACGTGTCGTCAGGAGAATACGGTACCTGAAGCTGAAGCTGCTGATCCGCAAAACCCATAATCTGGCCTCCGCTTCTTACAAGATTAAGGCTATCGGCAATGGTAGCACGTTCCCAGCAGTCTTAAATTCGTCTCATGACCTTGCGATGCAGCCCGACGCCCCGGCTCCGCTTCCCTACTTCCCAAAGATCGCAGCGAACAATCCCTTGCGCTTGGGTTTTTCTTCTCGGTAGGAACCCTCGGCAGCCGCTGCCACCTGACGTGGCTGCTCGTCGTCTCCACGGCGCACAATTTGGTACAGGAATGGCGATTTGATGTATTTGACCTCGACGGGCGTGGCGTGAACGGTGCTTTCGCCGGACAGATGCAGGCTCGGGTTGAGCGGTGCCACCACATGCGTCTCGCGCTTGTCGCTAAACACCACCGCGGCCGCGCGGCCCGTCTGGCCGTTCACAGCGATGCGCACTTGCTCGCCGTCGCGGCTGTCCGTCGCCGGACGATCGACAAAGTAGACCGGCACCATCACCAGACCGTCCTTATGCTTGCGGGCCTTGCGCGCCCAGGTTTGGATGCTCTTTTTATTGAGCCCAAGCACTGCCTCGGCATCGTTGCCGACAATGTCGAGCGCCAACTTATCAATGACCACCTGGTCCTTGGTAGACGCATCGACGGAGACGACGCGGAAGTCACCTTCCTGCATGGCGGGATCGAACGGGCCGACCTTGGCAAAGTCCCATGGCTCCAAAATGCCCATAAGGCGAACATCCAGATAGTTTGCCCGCGGATACGCCCAGTCGAGCACCTCGTAGTACACCAGGGTTTCCTTGCTCAGGCCCTTGCCCGGGAAGGACGCCATCATGCGCAGGTCCGCGAGCGCCATGGGGAAGTAGAAGAGCATCATGTCGTTTTGAATCGCGTCTTCCACATCGTGACCGGCAAAGGCGTCTGGATATCGGCGCACCAGCTCAAGCGCATTGGCGCGCGCCTGCTGCGGCGTTATCTCGCAGGGAATACCCTGCTCGGGCACATATTCCGCACCAACGCCCATGGTCAGGCGCTTGCTAAACGTCCCCGGCTTGAGCAGGTCGGCGACACCGATCTTATTGCCGCAGGACGGGCACTCAAACACGCGCTGGGTCGACTCGCCCTCAAAGGACGCTCCGCAGAAGGGACAGGGGATGCTCACGTGCGTGGCCTCTTGGAACTCCTGGGCCGTGCCGCGGTCTTCCCACAGCAGATGCTCCAGAACCGACTGATTGCGCCAGTGCTCATTAAAGAAATACCAGTCGGGGTCCACCGGGCGCTCGAGCTGCGACACATGCGTGAGCTTAAGCAGCCCATCGACAACCGTCAGTGGCGTATGGCGAATGCCCAGGGCGCTCTTGGGCTCCCCCGCATCGGCCTGCCACGGAACGACCGTGCCGCAATAGGCGCACTCAAAGCTGCGTTTAGCCTGGTGTGAGTACATAGGGCCGCCGCAGTTTTGGCATTTAATGGCAAACATCTCGTCCATGGATACGTCCTCCTTTGCACAGGGGCTGTCGACATTAAGTATGTCGGGCAGGTAAGCACATGCCCATACCCATGTGGCCCAAAATCGAGCACCCAGGCAGACGAGAAGGCTCGCTCGTTAGCACCGGCAGACTATTGCTGCATTTTCTGAGCATCGGTGCACGGCGCCCCCGCGCGAGCTACACTATCCCCTTAAACATGATTGTGAGGACGACCGCTATGCTATTTGTAAATCGGCTGGTACATACGCTTGTTCCCGGCGGCGAGGGCGAGCCGGTCGATACCTCCTGCCGCACCAACGCGGGCTTTGCCGCAAGCCTCATCTGCATTGGCCTCAACATCACCCTGTGCCTGGCCAAGGGCATCGCGGGCCTGCTCGCCGGCTCTGTCTCGCTCATCGCCGACGCTTTCAACAACCTCTCCGATGCCTCGAGCAACATTGTGAGTCTGCTCGGGTTCCGCCTTGCCAGCCGCCCGGCAGACGAGGGCCACCCTTACGGCCACGGCCGCTACGAGTACCTGGCCGGTCTGTTTGTCGCCGTCTTGGTTTGTGCCGTCGGCATCAACCTAATCCTCGAGTCGGTCACCAAGATCATCAAGCCTTCCCCCACTGCATATTCGGTGCTCTCCTTAGCCGCCCTCGTCTTGTCCATGCTCGTTAAGCTCTGGATGGCCGCGTTCAACCGCACGTTGGGCGACCGCATCGACTCGGAGACGCTCATCGCCACAGCACAGGACTCCAAAAACGACGTCATCACCTCGGGCTCGGTCCTGGTGGCGGCGCTTATTTCGCAGACGACCGGCTTTGACCTCGATGGCTGGGCAGGCCTGGGTGTGGGCATCTTCATCTGCATCAGCGACCTGGGCCTGGTGCGCGACGCCATCAGCCCGCTGTTAGGACAAGCGCCCGACCCCAAGCTCGTCCAGGAAATCCGCGACAGGATTATGTCGTACCCCCAGGTCTTGGGCACACACGACCTCATGGTGCACGACTACGGCCCCGGTCGTCAGTTTGCCAGCGCCCACGTGGAGATGCCCGGCGAGGGCGACGCATTTGAGCACCACGAGATTTTGGACACCATCGAGCACGATATCAAACGGCAGATGGGCATCGGTATCACGCTGCACTGCGACCCCATCGCCACCACCGGCGACGACCTACGCGGCTGGGTCAAGCGCGGCGTCATGCAGATCGACCCCGCGCTCTCCATCCACGACCTGCACGAGCACGACGGGTTCGTTTCGCTTGACCTGGTGCGTCCCGACGGCTTTGACATATCCGACGAAGAGCTGCTGGAGCTCGTCACGCGCATCGTGCACGAGCGCCGGCCCAACGTCTCGTGCGTCGTCACGTTTGATTCGGGCTTTAGCTCGCCCGAGCGTCCGGCCGAGCAACTGTAGCCCGCTTAACAGCTAGTTTCCCTGCGCGCCCGAGATGCCGTTTTGCAGTGCGTTCCAGGCATCCGTCGCCATATCACCCAGGTTCTGAGCGGTGTCGCCCAGGTTCTGCGCCGTGTCGCCCAGCTCTTGCGCTTTGTCTCCCAACTCCTGTGCCTTGTTGCTCAAGTCCTCCAGCGTATTGGAGCTCGAGCTGTCGGTACCGCTTTGGCCGCCGGACGAGTTGCCCGAGCTGTTCTTGTGCGTGAGTTGAATTTCGAGGTTGCCGCTGTCGTTATAGTAGGCAGAAGTAACGACCCAGTTGGCATCGACGACGGGCGTTGAGCCATCATCAGTCAGGACCACGGCATTCGAAAGATCGGCGCCGCGCGACTTGAGGATCTTCTTGGCATTGGACCAGTACTGCCCCGGGATATCGCTCAGATCGACGGTGCTAGACGAGGCGGACTCGGTTTGCTCAACAGTGGCATCGGCCGTTGAACTCCCTCGCTTGTTAAGCATGCCCGACACGATGGCAAACACAACCGACAGCGCAAAGAAGATCGCCAGTACGATGAGGATCTTCTTGATCACGCTCGACGAACGCGACGGCTTCTTCTCCTCGTCCTCGCCATATTGCGGAATCGACTTGGGGTACTCGCGATACGGCTCGCGCGACTCGTAGCGAGGCTGCGCCGTGCGAGGCATATACGTCGTCTGCTGAGGCTGCGGAATGGGATTCTGCGGCAGGTTGTCATAGGGATTCGGCGTCGAGGCAGCATAAGAATCCTGCGGCGCGTAATCAAACGGATCCGGAGCTGCGTTGCCATAGGGGCCTTGCGAAGATGTAGCGTAAGAATCCTGCGCCGTGTCGCCATAGCCCATAACCCGGGTGGGCTCGGCAGAAGGCTGCGTCGCGGCGGGGTCGGTATAACCGAGGTTGGGAACAACGCGGGTCGCATCGGCGCTATCGCCAGCCTGCGCGGAACCGTAGCCGCCCATCACGGTTGTCTTGTCCTGATCCATGCAACGATTCCTTTCCGTCGCGCGTGAGCATCAAGTTATCCATGCATTCTACCCGCGCAAAAGCCTATGATGGGCAGAGCCCGTCGGTATCTACAAGACATGCGTGTGCCTAAGGATCAAAAAGCCCCGCCGGGCCTTGGTAGGCGCGGC
>URKC01000080.1:0-10158 GCA_900548295.1 uncultured Collinsella sp. | reverse complement strand
TTGACCCCGAAAACGCCCAGCGGCACCTCCCGTCCTCAACAAGGAACTTTGCCATCGTCATGATGTCGGGGGCCTCCTGGACCTCATCGATAAACACAAGCGTTTTGCCTGGTGCAATCGACTTTCCCGAAAGAAGCGTCACCCTGCTGATGAAATCATCGGCATCCCGCGCCTCGAGAAGAGCATCTTTTGCCTGGCGGTTTTCCATGAGGTTAAGCTCGATGAAGGTTGCATGGTTGGCTTTGCCAAATGCGCGAATCGAATAGCTTTTGCCAATCTGGCGAGAACCCGTAATGAACAAGGCCTTTTGCTCGAAAGACTTCAGCCAACGCTCCAGCTCTGCCGCTATTTTCCTACGCAGCATAGGCTCTCCCCTCGGTGTCATCGAATGAAATGCAAAGTTTTATATGCTTGATTATCGATGAAACGCAGAATTTTTAGAACCTAAAATCGGATGATATGCAGAGATTTGAGATTATAAGCAAAAGAAGGGGCACCACCGGCGAATGCGTCAAAGGGGCTGTCCCTTTGTCACATTATTCGGAGCGTAGGGCTTCCACAGGGTCTTTCTTGGATGCGCTGCGAGCCGGCAGCAGGCCGGCAACGACCGTCAGCAGCACCGAAATTACAATGAGCATCAGCGCGTCTTGAACGGGCAGGCTCATCAGGTTGGGCACCTGCTTGGCCGCAAGCGCCCAGGCATTAACCGGAAAGCTCACGGCCACCACGACGACAATGGCAAAGACGCCGGCAATGAGGCCTTCGATAAAGGTCTCGGCATTAAATACGTTGGCCACGTTGCGCTTTGACGCGCCGATCGCGCGCAGGATGCCAATCTCCTTTTTGCGCTCCAGCACGCTGATGTAGGTGATGATGCCGATCATGATGGAGCTCACCACCAAACTGATACTCACGAATGCGATGAGCACCAAGCTGATGGTGTTCACGATGTCGGTCACCGAACCCATGATGATGCCCATGTAGTCGGTGTACGAGATTGCCTGCTCATCGTGGCCAGCGGCTTTGACCTGCTTGTTGTACGCGTCGATGTGATCGAGCACGCGCTCCTTGGCCTCAAAGTCGCGCGGGAAAATCTTGACCGAGATGGGGTCTGCCTCGTCAGCATAGCCCAACGTGGTCAGATTGTTGTCGTAGGTGAGCTTCGACGCCTTGGCATAGCTCATCATGAGCGAACTCAGGTCCTCGGCGTCCATGTTGAAATGGATGGCACGCGCAAAGGCGCTCGCATCCACACGCATAGCGCTCGCCAGGTTGGCAAAACTCGATGACATCTGCGTCGCCATCTGGCCCATGAGCCCTGCCGCGCCCGCCTTGAGCTGGGACGATACCGTCGATGCTATCTGCTCGCTGATTGTCTTCATCACCTGATCCATAGCCTGCTGCAGATACGGAGCCAGCTGCTTTTGCACATAGTCGGTCATCGCCTGCTGCAGGCGCTCGGCTAGGGCATCGCCGCCGAGCGCTTTGAGCTGGGCCAGGATTTGCTGGGCTACCGCATCACTCTCAAGATACGTCGAGAACGCGGCGGCGAGCTTCGACGCGTCCTTAAGATCTTCGGGCGACAGCGCCTTAAACTGATCAGACTGCAAAAAGCCCTCAAACAGTTGGTTGGCAAGCGTTCCCACCTGCTGCATTTGCTCGGGCGTGAGCTCCAGACCGTCAAAGATGCCCGAGAAATCTGGGGCCGGTGCTTTTGCCATGATGCTGCTGAAGTCGATGTCCTTGCCAACGCCCGAAAGGTCAATATCCAGGCCCGACAAATCGATGCCCGAAAGATCCATGCCACCGGCAGCACCCGAGAGTGCAGATGCATCGAACGAGAACGCGCTCTTCAACGCCGCCTCGTCCACACTGAACATGCTGCCCAGATCCACGCCCTGCTTGGCCTCGCCTTGCAGTTCGTCGAAAGACTTGCCCGTAAAGACATCCGTCTCGGGGTGGGCAAGTTGCTCCTGCACTATCTGTGAATCGGCGGCGCGCTCCATAAGCTGGCGAGTCAGCGCGTGTGTATAGGCAATACCCGGAGACAACGCGCTCGCGTTGGCCATCTCGTTCGGTCGCACCACGCCCACAATACGCACGTCAATACCGTCGGCAACCTTGGCCGTCATAAAGTCGGCATCGCCAGACATGTCGGTCCACATGCCGGTCTCTTCGTTTTTGCGATAGGCATCGGCCGGCGACAACACTTTAAACGCCGTGGACAGCGCGTCGTCGTAGGTAAAGTCGCTGCCGGTCTCGGGCGTCTCGACCTTGCCGTCGGCCGTCATGGCGCTGTTTACCAGATCGTTGAGCTCATCGATATCCAGCGCACCGATGCTGTAGAGCGTGTAGTCGCCCACCGTGCCGCGGCTCGAAAGCACCATTACGGCTTCGTTAGCAGACGTAGGCCAATGGCCGGCGACGACATCGTACTGGCTGTCGAGCAGGCTCTGGTCGTCAATCATCTCGTTGAAGACCGAGGTTCCCATGGATTCCATGCTCACCGTCGCCGCCGAACTCGCGCCGCCGCTCATGGCCTCGGTCATAGCGTTGGGCACCAGCCGGACAGGCTTCTCATCGCCCTTGCCCGCACGATAGACAACCGGCGTCACGCCATAGCCGTACTGGATGGCATTGACCTCTTTATCGATGCCGTCGCCACCGGCATCGAGCCATGCCTTAAAGCTCGTCATGTCGTTGGACTTAACGCTCGCAAACATATCCTTTACGGCCGTGACCACAGGAATCTTATCGGTTCCCCGAGCCTTGCCGTCAGTGCTGCCGTCGGACGAGCCCTCGTTCTTGGACGTATCGTCATCCGTGGTCCCCTGTCCGCCCATCATGGACGACAGGTCGTAATCCTGCTTGGAAATCGTCAGCGGGTAGCTCGAGAGCGTATCCTCCTCGACCTTTTTGATGTAGCCGTTTACGCCGTTGGAGAGCGCCAGAATCGCCGCGATACCGATGATGCCGATCGAACCAGCAAAGGCCGTCATAGCCGTACGGCCCTTCTTGGTCAAAAGGTTTCGCGCCGAAAGCCCCAGCGCCGTCACAAAGCTCATCGAGGTTTTGCGCGTAGGCTTAGCCTCGCGACGCGCGGCATTGGCAACATCAAAGGGATCGGAATCGTCGGTGATCTTGCCGTCCGCCAGGTTGACGATGCGCGTGGCGTACTGGTACGCCAGCTCGGGATTGTGCGTGACCATGATGACCAGACGGTCGCGCGCAACGTCCTTGAGCAAATCCATGACCTGCACGGATGTCGTTGAGTCTAAGGCGCCGGTCGGCTCGTCAGCCAGCACAATCTCGGGATCGTTGATCAGGGCGCGGGCAATAGCCACGCGCTGCATCTGGCCGCCCGATAGCTGGCTCGGGCGCTTGTTAACGTGCTCGCCCAGACCGACTGCCTCAAGCGCCTTGCGTGCACGCTGGCGGCGCTCGGCATGCCCCACGCCCGTGAGCGTAAGCGCCAATTCCACGTTTTCCAAAATGGTCTGATGCGGAATGAGGTTGTAGCTCTGAAACACAAAGCCAATGCGATTGTTTCTGTAGGCATCCCAATCGCGGTCGCTGAAGTCCTTGGTCGAGATGCCATCGATCAACAGGTCGCCGGAATCGAAATGGTCGAGTCCACCAATGACGTTGAGCATCGTAGTTTTACCCGAACCCGAGGGACCCAGGATGGCTACAAACTCGTTATCGCGAAAAGACAGGCTTACGCTGTCGAGCGCTACCTGCGTAAACGACTGCGTAACGTACCTTTTGCAAATATCTCTGAGATCCAGCATGGACGGCAACCTCTCTCGCGCGGGCGCGCTCGCCCGCTCCCCCGCCGTTCACGTTCGGCGCGCTTGTCCTACTCTATCCTCATTTTTGGCCGATACCAGTGAGGAATGTAACGAACCGCGCCAAAAAACGAACGGGACAGCACGCCGCATGGCGCACCATCCCGCATATAACATCCCCGATGTGACAAAGAGGCTGTCACTTTGTCACATTCCAATGCGCGCTACTTTTCGAGCCCGCACGGCATAACGTTAGCGCTGCCGCGGCGAGCCTCAGTCACGGCTGCAAAGAAGCGATAGCCGCCCGAGAAGTTAAAGCACTCAAAGCCATGCTGCGCCAAAATGCGGCAAGCAATGTAGCTGCGAATGCCGCTCTGGCAAATTACGTAGACCGGCTTGGCCCGGTCGAGCTCGCCCAGGCGATTGCGCAGATCATCGACGGGAATGTTTACGAAACCATCGATATGCCCGCGCTCATACTCCCCTTCCGTACGAACATCGAGCAGCTGCACGCTGCCATCGCGTGGCAAGTTGGGCTCATCCTCCCAATGCCACTGCGCCAGTATGCCGCGATTGAGGTTCTCGATCATAAAGCCCGCCATATTGACGGGATCCTTCGCCGATGAGTACGGCGGCGCGTATGCTAGGTCCAAATCCTTAAGCCTATCGCCGCGCATGCCTGCCTGGATGGCAGTCGCCAGAACGTCGATACACTTGTCCACACCATCGATGCCCACGATTTGCGCACCCAGCAGGCGCAATCCCTGCTTCTCGAAGATAACCTTCATGGTCATGGGCGTTGCACCCGGATAATAACCCGCATGCGAACCGGGCGACAGGACCACGCTGTCGCAGTCAATTCCCGCCGCGTGTGCTGCCTTTTCGGATAGTCCCGTGCTTGCCGCCGTCAAGTCGAATACCTTGATAATCGATGAGCCCAACGATCCGCGGTAGCAGCTGTCCATGCCGGCTATGACATCGGCAACGACACGCCCCTGCTTGTTGGCGGGGCCGGCGAGCGAAATGACCGCGTCCTCGCCGGTCACCTGATGCGTGACCTGCGCGGCATCGCCCACGGCATACACGTCGGCAGCAGAGGTCTCCATGCGGTCGTTGACCACAATAGCCCCCTTGATGCCCAGTTCGAGCCCCGCCTCTTGCGCCAGATGGCTCTCAGGTGCCACGCCAATGGCAAGCAGCACCATATCGGCTCCGATAGGGTCATCGCCCGCAACATGGGTGACAACGCGGCCATCAACTTCCTCAAAACCTGTCACATCGGCCTTGAGGCGCAGATCGATACCGTGCTCACGCACCTCGGTATGCAAAAGGGTCGCCATGTCGTAATCCAGGTTGTTCATAAGCTGGACGGGACGCTGCAGAAGGGTCACCTGGAGCCCCAGCTCGCACAGATTCTCCGCCGTCTCGACGCCAATGAAGCCGCCGCCGATCACGACGGCACTGCTCGGTCGCCGCTCTCGAACATAGCTGTGAATACGCAGCGTGTCCTCAACGGTGCGTAGGCTAAAGATTTTATCCGAGTCGATGCCCGGCAACGCAGGGCGAATCGGCTTTGCACCCGGCGACAGGATGAGCTTGTCATACGTCTCGACAAATTCCTCGCCCGTCAGCATATTGCGAACCTCGACCGTATGCGAATCGGGATGGATGGCAAACACCTCGTGACTCGTCTTGACCGCAATGCGAAAGCGATCCCAAAAGCCCTTGGGAGACTGCAGCGTCAATGCGCTCTCTTCTTCTATCACGCCGCCAATGTAGTACGGAAGCCCACAGTTGGCATACGATACAAAACCCGTGCGCTCAAAGATGACAATTTGGGCCTGCTCGTCGAGTCTGCGCAAACGTGCCGCCGCCGATGCGCCGCCCGCGACGCCTCCAACGATAACCACCTTCATAGCCAACGCACCACCTTTCCCGTGTAGCCGCTTATGCCGCCGATATTCTTGACACTGCCATACCCAGAACGCTTAAGAAAACTCACAGCTTGGTTGCTTCGCGCACCGCTCAGGCAATGCACGAAAAGCTGCGTGCCCTTTCGACGTATACCCATGATGCTACCCCGAAGCAGAAAAAAAGAGTCGCTGTTTCCAGCGACTCCCCTTCAGTTGCCTGTCCCACGAATCTACTGTTCGCTCTTCGCGAGTGCTTGATCGATCAGTTTATTGAGCGCCTCGCGCTGCTCAGCGGAGTTGATGCCGCCCATGATCGGCTCTCCCACAATGTTACCGTTCTGGTCGATCACGTACGTGGTCGGGAACGAGTACAGGTTGGAGGTGAACTTGCCGGCCTCGCTATCCGACTTGAACCAGATGTTCTTGTACGTCACGCCCTTCTTGGAAAGTACGTCCTTGGCGTCTGCCACCTCGTCTTTGTTGCCATCGAGCGTAAAGGAATTAACGCCCACGACCTGGCCGCCCTTCTCGGCAAGCTCCTTGTTGAGCTTCTCCAGATCGCCCAGCTCTCCCACGCACGGCTTGCAGGTGGTAAACCAGAAGTTCATGACGGTGACCTTGTTCTTGGAGAACAGCTCGTCGCTGTTTACATCGTTGCCGTCCAAGTCCTTGCCCTTAAAGCTGGGGAACTTCGTCTCCCCGCTCTCGCCGTTGGTCATGCCTGCGGTCGAGGCATCGACGCTCTCTCCCTCGCCGGGCGTGCTGCCACATCCGGGAGACTCCTTCTCCAGCGCCATGAGCTTATCCTCGATCTCCTTGACCTGCTGCGCGCCGGCCTTAAGCGTCTTGAGCTCGTCAGCCGTAAACTGATCCTTGGCGCCCTCGATGGTATCAAGCAAAAAGTCGCCGTAGTTCTTGCCGTCCTCAATCATGGGAGTGTCTTTGTTGGCCGCAAGAAACACCTTTTCCCATAGGGCGTTATCGCTCGCAAAGATCTCGTTTTCCTTTTGCAGCAGCTGCTGGTACAGCTCGGCCGCCTCCTCGGCGCTCGACGGCTTTTGTGCCACAAGCTCGGCGATTTGCGTATCGCCGCTCGTGGCATCCTTTGCGTCGCCCTTGGGGGCAGAGCACGCTGCGAGAGTCAGCGCCAGCACGGGCAGCATCAACAAGGCCGCAATTTTTGACAGTTTCATGGTTCCTCCGTTTATATCGAAGCTTATATAGATACCTATTTGTTTTCGCAGGCTTGCGCGGGCTGCGCGGGTTTGTCGCCCGTCACACCCAGCCCGTAGCGAAAGCTAATGGCATCGACGGGGCATGCGCCCACGCATTTGCCGCAACGAATGCACTCGGCATGGTTGGGCGTACGCGTAACGTCCACGTCCATCTGACACACTTTGGCGCACTTACCGCACGAGACGCATTTGCACTGGTCAACCTGAATCCCCAGCAACGACACCTTGTTCATGAGTGCATAAAACGCACCGAGGGGGCAAATCCATTTACAGAAGGGGCGGTAGAACAGCACGCTCAGCACCGCAACCACAATGAGGATCGCGAGCTTCCAGGTAAAGAGCTTTCCCAGCGCGGAGTGGATTCCCACGTTCATGATGGACAGCGGAATCGCGCCCTCGAGCACACCCTGCGGGCAGATGTACTTGCAAAAGAACGGGTCGCCCATGCCCACATCGTTGACTACCAGAACGGGCAGTAGCACCACGGCAAACAGCAGCACGGCGTACTTGATGTACGTGAGCGGCTTGAGCTTTTTCGTCGAGAGCTTTTTGCCGGGAATCTTATGCAGAAGCTCTTGCAGCCATCCAAACGGGCATAAAAAGCCGCATACAAAACGTCCCAGCAGCACGCCGATCAGGATGAGTGTTCCGGTGACGTAATACGAAAAGCTGAACTTAGACGAGCCCACCACCGACTGAAACGACCCGATGGGGCACGCACCTGAGGCCGCCGGACACGAGTAGCAGTTGAGCCCCGGCACGCAGACGGCTTTGCCCGCCCCCTGGTAGATGCCTCCCTTGGCAAAATTAGGCAGGTGAATGTTGGTCGCAAGCGTTGCCGCCGCCTGAATCAATCCGCGAAATCTCGCCAAAAGATGCGATACGGTATTTTTTCTTTTAACCAATTCCGATACACTCCAAGCACAGCCTGATTGCCTTGGCCAGCACGGCATCTGCCTCGCCGCGCATAATGCCAAAGCCAACCATGGCTACCCCAACGATCAGCAAAGCCACCTGCGCCACAGGCTTAATCGCTTTGAACAATCTGACCACTCCTTTCGTTTCGCGACCCATTGGACCATACCGACTATAAAATCCGTGTTAAGCGCGAATGACTATGCAAGGAGAACGTTATGCGCATCTTGGTCGTCGAGGACGAGCGGGCGCTGTGCGATGCAATCGCACGCAGCCTGCGCAACTTGGCCTATAGCGTCGACTGCTGCTACGACGGGCAGCAGGCCCTCGATCTGCTCGATATCGAGACCTTCGATCTTGTCGTGCTCGACCTTAATCTCCCCCACGTCGACGGCATGACCGTACTCAGGCAGCTCAGAATTACCGATTGTGAGACCAAGGTGCTCGTGCTGTCGGCACGCGGCGAGGTCTCCGACAAGGTAGCGGGGCTCGATGCGGGCGCCAACGACTACCTCACCAAGCCGTTCCACCTTGACGAGCTGGCGGCACGTATCCGCAGCCTCACGCTCAGGCGCTTTACGCAAAGCGATGTTGTCCTGACCTGCGGATCGCTGAGCTTTGACACCAAGGCGCGCGTCGCCTCCGTGGGCGACGAGGCCCTATCCCTCACACGCAAGGAGACCGGCATCTTGGAATACCTGATGCTTAACCAGGGGCGGCCGGTGAGCCAGGAAGAGCTTATCGAGCATGTATGGGACAGCAGCGTCAACAGCTTTAGCAACGCGACCCGCGTGCACATCTCGTCGTTGCGCAAAAAGCTGCGCAGCGCGTTGGGGCACGACCCCATCCGCAACCGAATCGGCGAAGGCTACGTTATGGAGGACGGCAAATGAAGCGGCTGTCGCTGCAGTGGCGCATCACGTTGATGACGGCACTGCTGATATGTTCGACCTGCGTACTTATGAATTGCCTGGTTGGCTACTCCGGCATGCGCTACATGGACTCGATCGGCAATGAACTATCGGCGCACAGCAAGGTGGAGGCGGCCTCGCCCAGCTCATTTGACCCGACAAACAAAGAGCTCGACGACGCGCTGACCATCGTCGTGAACGACGCCCAAGAATCGTTTGGCGCGACGAGCTGGTATATAACTGCAGCGGTGACGCTGCTCGGCGGCGTGCTGGCCTACTTTGTGAGCGGACATGCGCTGCGGCCGTTGCGCTTCTTTGCGACGCAAGTCGAGAGCGTGCGGCCCGACAACCTCGCCGACACAAAAATCAGCGAGGACGTGCCCTCTGAACTCAGGCGCTGCAGCGCGTCGTTTAACGACATGATTACCCGCCTTGACGAGGGATTTTCCGCACAAAGACAGTTTACGGGCAATGCGGCGCACGAACTGCGCACGCCGCTTGCGCTCATGCAGGCCCAGGTTGAGCTGTTTTGCGCCGAGCACCCCGACATCGACGCCGATACAGCGAGCCTGCTCGGGCTGCTGCAGGAGCAGACCGAGCGAATGACGCACATGACAAAGACCCTGCTCGAGATGAGCGAGCTGCGCAGTGTCCCTTGCAACGATGTGATTGACCTAGCGCCGATGATCGAAGAAGTGCTCACGGACCTGGCACCCCTTGCCGAGCAAAAAGACATCACGCTTACAAGTGAGGGCGACGCGCAAACGATCGGCAGCGACACGCTAATCTATCGGTTGCTGTTCAACTTGACCGAAAACGCCATACGCTATAGCGCGCCCAACTCGACCGTGCAAATCAACACCTGCGCCGAAGGCGACCGCGTGCTGCTACGCGTGCGCGACCAGGGACCGGGCATTCCCGAGCAATACCAGACGAGCATCTTTCAGCCCTTCTTTCGCGTCGACAAATCGCGCAGCAGGGCATATGGCGGCGTGGGGCTGGGGCTTGCACTGGTCTGGGAGATTGCCGCACTCCACGGCGGCTCCATCGAGGTCGAAGAGAGCTCGGAGCGCGGAACGACCATGCTCGTGACTCTTCCCACTCGCGCACTCGGCTCATTAAAATAACGAACG
The DNA here is from genome assembly GCA_900548295.1 of uncultured Collinsella sp. Classification (GTDB taxonomy): domain Bacteria; phylum Actinomycetota; class Coriobacteriia; order Coriobacteriales; family Coriobacteriaceae; genus Collinsella. The sequence continues at coordinate 263 of URKC01000080.1, read as the reverse complement.
GGATGGCACGCCGCGTGGCGTACCATCCCGCACATAATATCGAGGATGTGACAAAGGGACTGTCCCTTTGTCACATCTGCTAGTTCTCGTCGCCTACCAGCTGAGTTAGCCTACTCCCACTCGACCGTGCCAACGGGCTTCGGCGTGAGGTCGTAGCAAACGCGGCAAATACCGGGGACCTCGGCGGTCACGCGAGCGGTAATGCGCTTGAGCAGCACCCAGTCGAGCTCAGGCACCTCGGCGGTCATGACGTCGACGGTGTT
>URKC01000079.1:0-10170 GCA_900548295.1 uncultured Collinsella sp. | reverse complement strand
CCAGGCCGCGCCCGCCGCCGTGAGCGCGGCGAACGCGAGCGCGCAGACCGCAAGGCCCGCCAGCGTGAGCATGCCGTCCGACGCGAGCGCCCCGCCGAGCGCCATGTCCGCCGCGAGCGGCTCGCCGCTCGGCAGCACGGGGATGAAGCTCGTGGGGATGACCATGTTCGCCGACGGCGGAAAGAGCTGCGGCAGCGGCACCAACGACCAGGCGAACCCACCCACGAGTTGCGCGGCGAGCGGGCAGAAGATGCCCGCGAGCATGCCGAGCCGCGCCGTGAGGAAGAGCCCTGCGGGGATCATCCACGCCGCGGTCACCGTGTTGACGAGCGCGCAGAGGAGCATCGTGAGCGTGCCCGCGGCCGTGAGGCCCTGCGAGGAGAACGCCGATCCCGCGAGGTAGATGCCGAAGACCACGAGGTTCGAGAGCGTGCAGAGCGCGAGGCACCAGAGCGCCTTGGCCCACCAGGCGCGCCCGAGCGGGAAGCCCAGGCCCAGAAGCCCCCGCATCCGCGTGCGAGCGTCCGCCCGCGCGACGCACGCCACCACGAGCGAGAGACACACGGGCAGGAAGAGCGCGTACCAGTAGTTCCACGCGCTGAAGATCTGCACGCCCCGGTAGGGCATCGCGCCGAGCAGCGGCATCGGCAGCGCCATGAGCACGGCCAGGCGAACCGGTGCCGCGTGGCGCGACTTCAGGGCCTCGGCGCGCAGGGCCGCGGGCAGGCCGCCTTTCTCACCCGTCATGCCGCCACCTCCCCGCGCGCTCGTCGCCCTTCCCGACAGAAGCTCATGAAGAGTTCCTCGAGGTCCTGCCCGGGCCGAAGCGCATCCTCGTAGGCGAGGCGCCCCCCGCAGATGATGCCGATGGTGTCCGCCATCTGCTGCACCTCGGAGAGGATGTGGCTCGAGACGATCACCGTCGTACCCGCCGCCGCGAAGCCGCGGATCTGGTCGCGCAGTTCCTCGATGCCGATGGGGTCGAGGCCGTTAGTGGGCTCGTCGAGCACGAGCAGGCGTGGCCGGGCGATCAGCGCCAGCGCGAGCCCCAGGCGCTGCCGCATGCCCATCGAGAAGCGCCCGGCGCGCTTCTTCCCGGTGTCCGCGAGGTCCACGGCGGCGAGCACCTCATCTATGCGGCTCTCGGGAAGGCCCAGCAGCGTGGTGCGCACGCGCAGGTTCTCGCGCGCGGTGAGGTTGGGGTAGAGCGGCGCCTCCTCGATGAGGCTGCCGATTGCGTAGAGGTCCTCGCGGCGCCAGGCGTGCCCGGCAAAGAGGATCTCCCCGGCCGTCGGCCGCAGCATCCCGCAGATCATCTTGAGCGTTGTCGACTTGCCGGCGCCGTTGGGACCGAGCAGCCCGTACACCTCGCCCTCGCGGATATGAAGGCTCACGTCGGCCACGGCGTCCTGCGCCTGGTCGCCGCGGCCGAAGCGCTTGGTGAGCCCGCGCGTCTCGAGCATGTAACCCATGGGTTTATCCTTTCTCTACCGGGCGCGCGGGCCGAGTCGCCGTGCCCGCGTGCCTTAATTTTCGGGTTCACCATCCATGGTGGGGCGCGTTTCTAACAAAGCCGTAACGACCGTTGGGCTCTTTTGACGCCAGCCATTCTCGACCCGCACATTATGATTAATTTGCTTAAGGCAACAACTTTCCCGATCGATGTAACCACCGAATCAAAACGTGTACGTCACCCTCCAAAAACGACATTTTTCGACATGTTTGGAGGCTGATGTACACGAATGCGAAAATCCCCGCCGCCCAAAAGCGCCCTCCACATGTCTGGACTCTCTATGCTTACGCTGGATAGACATCGCCGGAACGGGTATAGTATCGAAAGTTTTGTCGTTAACCAGCGGGGGAGTCCTGTGGGCATCAAAAAGAAGATCAAAAAGGAGCTTATCGGCACTTCCGATTACCCGTCGAATAAGATCTTTACGATCTCCAATTTCATCACCTTTACGCGCCTGATCCTCACCCTGGTATTTCTGTACCTGTTTGTGACGGATAACAACCGCGTCATCGCCATCGTTATCTACGCCGTTGCCGCCTCCACCGACTGGATGGACGGTCAGATCGCCCGCATGACTAAGACGGTCTCGTGGCTCGGCAAGGTCATGGATCCCATCTGCGATCGCGCGCTGCTGTTCACCGGCGTCTTGGGACTGGTAGTCCGCGGAGAGCTGCCCATCTGGGTCTGCGTGCTCATTATTGGCCGCGACATCTATCTGGGCATCGGCACGCTTATCGTACGCCATTATCACCGTCGCCCCATCGATGTCGTCTTCCCCGGAAAGATTGCCACTGCACTGCTCATGACCGGCTTCTCGCTCATGCTGCTCGGGTTCCCCGTTGTTGACGGCCTGCACCTTTTACCTTCATCCCTCACGGCCTTCCCGGGTCTCAACGGAAGCTCGGTGCCCCTCGGCATCTTCTTTGTGTATGGCGGCGTGATCTTCTCCATGCTCACCGCTGTCATCTACTCCATTAAGGGCGGAGCGGCCATTAAACAGGCTCTCGCGCATCCCGAGGACGAGGACATCGACTTTCTGAACCCCGAAATCGAAGACTGATTCGTTGGGGTATGATTACGTACGGTTCATTATTTGCGGCTCGTCCGCGATAAGTTAGGGGTTGTCATGGACAACATGGTTAACAATATGCCTCAGAATGATAAGACTGCTGACGCTACCTGCGTATTCCGCGTGCCTTCAAGCGACGTCACCGTTCCCGACCTCATGGCCAACGTGCGCATCACCGCCCCCGTTCTGTCCATCGTCAAGGGTCCGCAGACTGGTGCCGCCTTTGAGCTCGAGGACGACGTGACCACCATCGGCCGCGATCCTGCGAACGGCATCTTCCTCAATGACATGACCGTTTCGCGCAGCCACGCGCGCATTATTCGCGAGGGCCTTGGCGCTCGCATCGAGGATCTGGGTTCGCTCAATGGCACCTGGGTCGACGGTGCCATCGTCAATGCGGCCCCGCTGCACGACGGTTCTTCCGTTCAGATCGGTACGTTTACGCTCATCTACCACGAGAGCACGCCGGAGCGCATCGAAACCGGTGAGTAGGGCATGGCCGAACGCAACTATCTGAGTATCGGCCAAGTCGTCAACCTACTTCGAGGCGCATACCCCGATCTTTCGAACTCAAAAATTAGATTTCTAGAGGATGAGGGGCTCATTACCCCTCATCGTACGCCTAAGGGATACCGTCAGTACTCCAAGGAGGACGTTGATCGCCTGGAGGTCATCCTGCACCTGCAGAAGACCCGCTACATGCCGCTCAACGTGATTAAGCAGCGCTTGGAAAACGCTACGGACCTGTCAACGCTCGCCTACGAGGTGGGCTTACTGTCCGATGTTCCGCTCAAGACGGAGCCCAAGGAGACTAAGCAAAAGCTGCATCCCATTGAGACCATTCCCGATATGCTGGGCGTCGAGATTTCGTTTATCCGCTCGCTCGCCGAGAACGACCTTATTCGCATCATCAAGAGCCCGCAGAACCGAGAGCTCGTCGATGGCAGAGATTTCCCGATTATCCGCTACTGCTCGGAGCTGTCGCGCTTCCACATTGAGCCGCGCAACCTGCGTCAGTACGTATCGTCGGCAAACCGCGAGTCTTCGATGTTTGAGCAGGTTCTCGTGAGCATGCTCGGCATGGATACCTCTGATGATGAGCGCGACGCCAAGCTCGAGCGCGCTTTTAAGAAGCTGCACGACCTCACCGAGGGTGTGCATACCGCGCTCCTTAAGAACCGTGTCTTTGAGTCGCTCAACGCCGTGGTCGAGGACGCCGATATCGATGCCCTCGATGAGGAGATCGCACGTTCCGAATCCACCAAGGCTAAAAGCGATGGGGCAAGCGTCCCCGCGGTTGCCGCGCACGAGGAGTCGCTCGTGCAACCGTCCAAGGTCGTCGTCCCCTCGCATAACCCGTCTGCTAACACGGGTAAATAATCGCCGTCCACCCGGCAATCCATGAAAGGTCACGCCATGTACGACTTCGAATCTCATATCGTCGATATCCCCGACTATCCCGAGCCCGGAGTCGTCTTTAAGGACATCACACCGCTCTTTGGCAATCCCGAGGCCCTGAGGGCCATGGTGGATGCCCTTGCCGAGCATTTTGCCGACATGGGCATTACCAAGGTCGTAGGACCCGAGGCCCGCGGCTTTATGGTCGGTGTGCCCGTGGCCGTCGCCCTGGGTGCCGGCTTTGTTCCCGCACGTAAACCGGGTAAACTGCCGCGCAAGACGGTCAGCGAGAGCTACGAGCTCGAGTATGGAACGGATTCTATCGAGATTCACGCCGATGCTATCAGCTCTAAAGATACCGTGTTGATTCTGGACGACTTGGTCGCGACGGGCGGAACCGTCGAGGCAACAGGTAAACTGGTGCGAGATATGGGCGCGAAGCTTGTGGGTTACGGTTGTATCCTTGAGCTTGCGTTTCTCAACCCGCGCGAGAAGCTCACGCCGTCTGATGACGATGTAGAGCTCTTTAGCCTGGTGACGGTGGACTAGCCGTTACCCTTAGTTACTGGAAAGGAAGCTACATGCGCACAGCAAACACGCACAAAAACATGGCACGCTGCGCTGCTACGGCAACCCTCGCTTGTGTTTTGGGCCTGGGCCTCTCGGCTCCTGCCTATGCCGATACCGCATCCGACCTTGCCGCTGCCCGTACCAAGCTCGAGCAGATTGGCACGCAAACCCAGCAAATTCATGAAGAACTCTCCGCACAGACGCAGGAGCTTGATCAGACTGCAGGCGAAATCACGCAAAAGCAGCAAGAGATTGCCGAAGGCCAGGCCAAGCTCTCTAACTACGTTGCCGGTGAGTACAAGACCGGCGGTCTGAGTCTCCTTCAGGTTCTGACGGGCGTCGACGATCTGGGCGACATGCTCAACCGTCTCTTCTACTACGGCAAGGTGTCCGACAAGCAGGCCCAGTCCATTCAGGAGGTCAAGGACCTTAAGCAGCAGCTCACCGATAAGCAGACCGAGCAGGAGAAGAACGTCGCCGCGACACAGAAGAAGGTCGACGAGCTCAATGCTCAGCAGGCTGAGGCCCAGAGTGTCGTGAACTCCCTGGATTCGCAGCTGCAGGCCGAGCTCGCTGCCGAGGCCGAGGCCAACGCTGCGCTGCAGGCTGGCATTAATGCCAGCACCGCCGAAAAGGCCACGGTGAGCAACGACACCGCCGGTACGACCGAGAACACCAACAATGGTGGCGGTACGACCAACAACGGCGGTGGCAACACGCCTGCGCCCACGCCCGCTCCTGCTCCCACGCCGCAGCCTGCCCCCACGCCCGCTCCGGCACCCACGCCCTCAGCACCGAGTCAATCTGTTGATGGTGGCTCCGTTGTTTCGCGCGCCTACAGCAAGCTTGGCTATGCTTATTCTTGGGGCGGTATTGGACCGAACAGCTTTGACTGCTCCGGCTTTGTAAGCTACTGCCTCACGGGCCGTTATTGCCGCCTTGGCACTACGGGCACCTTCATGGGCTGGACCCGCGTGTCCGATCCCCAGCCTGGCGACGTCGTGGTTAACTCTTACCACACCGGCATCTACATTGGTAACGGCCAGATGATCCATGCTTCCGACTACAAGACGGGCGTTATCATCAGCTCCGTTGCCGCTGGCATGAACAACAATTACATCTTCGTGCGCTACTAATTTATTTCTACAGCGAACGAACGTGGGCCTCGCGATCTTGAGTCACGAGGCCCATTCTTTTTGCCCCAACAGTTTGCCTTAAGATCAGGACGGCTATCTAGTATTCAAAACTAGATAGCCGTCCAATCAATCCGAAAGACGGCTATAATTGTTGAGGAACAAATAGAAAGGACCCTCAATGAGCTGGGCGCTTATCTCCGATTCAAGCTGCAATCTTCGCGATTGGCAGCCAACCGCACCTCATACCACCTTTGCATTTGCACCCCTTAAGATCCGAGTGGGGGAGCGCGAGTTTGTCGATGACCTCACGCTCGACGTTCACGAGCTCAATTGCGCCGTGCAGGCGGAGTCAAGTGCTTCTTCAAGCGCCTGTCCAAGCGTAGGGGAGTGGGCCGAACTCTTTAGGCTTGCCGACAAGACGATTTGCATGCCCATCTCGGAGGGCGTATCGGGAAGCCACAATGCCGCGGCCACCGCACGTGACATGGTGCTTGCCGAGGAGCCCAATCGTCAGATTCATTTGGTTAACTCGCGAGCCGCAGGTGGCAAAATGGACCTAATCTTCCTGCTGTTCGACCGCTATCTTGCAAGCAACCCGGATACCTCCTTTGAGAATGCCTGCGCCTACTTCGATAGCTTGGAGCAGCAGAGCAAGATCCTCTTTAGTTTGTGCAATTACGAAAACCTTGCGAAGGCCGGACGTATTCCTAAGGCGGCCGGCGTTATTGCCAACAAGCTCAATATCCGCATTTTGGGCACGGCGAGCGAAGCGGGCAAAATTGAACTCGTCGGGCACACGCGTGGCGAAAAGAAGATGCTCACCAAGATTGTCGACACCATGGAGGCCGAAGGTTTCACGGGCGGCGAGGTCATCATCGATCACGTTGAGAACGAAGCTGGAGCCCAGGCGCTTGCCGACCGCATTGTCGAGCACTGGCCCGGCTCCAAGACGATTGTCATGCCCTGCAACGGGCTAGATTCATATTATGCCGAGATGCACGGGCTCATTATCGGCTACGGCATGGGCGTGGCTTCGGGCCGATAATGCCCAACTAGACAAACGAACGGGCGGGATAAAGGGCCAGTGGCCCTTTATCCCGCCCGTCTTATACCTCGGTTAGCTATTAAACCCATTGAACTTTAGATAGCTCATCAGGTATGCCTTCGAGACGAAGGACGATACCGCACTGCGTACGAGCAACGACTCGCGCGTAACCTGATGTGCGGTATCGGGCACGGGAGGCTGCTCGACGGAAAACGCTGCACGAATCGATGCCTCAAGTTGATCGACTACATAATCGAAAGCCGTCGGAGCGTCGTAGCTTAAGCGTTGAATATTAAAGAGCGCCTGAACCGCAGCGATGGGCAGCACCTGCTTAAAAATACAAATGGCGATGAGACGCGCAATCTGCTCACGGCCATACTGCTTTTTAACCGGAGCAGGAACGAGGCCGACCTTCACGTAGTTATTGATCATCGATGGCGTGATAACGGGCTGCTCTACGCAAATCGAAAGCGGCTCCATCCACAGCGCAACATATTCAATAACTTGATCGCGATAGAGCGTTACATTGGGCAGCTGTTCATAGCGCGGCAGGCTCAACGCGTTGAGTTTACCGACCATATCGGACTGAATAAATGCATCCGGCAGCACCGTCGGCTGAATATCCTCCGGCTTAATGCTGACCGATGTATCTGACATCGGGATAACATGTTTAGCGTGGTTCATAAGAGGCCTCCGTTCGTTTTCTATATTGTATTCTAGGTTATCTAGTTTTACATACCACATAGCCGCAAAGTAAAAGTGGTTGGGCGGCACATTGATGCACCGTCCAACCACTTTGCTTAAAGACAGCAACCTTACATAAGATATATTATCGTACTTATTCACGGAGAAACGCGTATGCGCTCGTTGCTGCTATGGCTCCGTCCGAAACGGCGGTCACAACCTGGCGTAAACGCTTGGAACGGATATCGCCGGCTGCGAATAAGCCGGGCGTACGGGTGGCCATCGAATCGTCGGTGACAATGCCGCCGTCAGGAGCCAGATCGACTAGATGCTCAACCAGCTCGGTATGCGGCAGCATCCCCGTAAAGACAAAGATGCCAAACGAGCCGGGCTCAAATGACTCGGTATGAGTCTCACCGGATGCATTGTCCTTAAAGGTGATCGTCGTTGGCATTGCTTCGCCCGAGAGCTCCACAATACTAGTTTGGTACCTAACTGTAATATTGTCCTTTTCGAGTACTTTCTGAACAACACCATCAGGCGCACGAAACTGGTCGCGGCGCAGCACGATGGTCACGCTGGTGGCAATGTCTGACAGGAACAGCGCCTCTTCGCATGCCGAATTGCCACCACCGATTACAAAGACCTGTTTGCCGCGGAAGAACATGCCGTCACATGTTGCGCAATATGAAACGCCACGACCGCGATACGTATCCTCGCCTGCGAAACCTGCCGGACGCGGCGTGGCACCCATGCAAGCGATAACGCTCGAGGCCAGCGTATCGCCCATATCGTGATGTACCGTAAACAACGCTGCATCGGCATCGTAATCGATACCCGTAACCATGCTCCATGTAACCTGTGCTCCCAGGCCCTCTGCATGCTGCTGAAAACGCTCGCCGAGTTCGGCGCCACTCAGGAGCGGGAAACCCGGATAGTTCTCGACCTCATTGGTTGTGGCGATCTGCCCTCCCGACATGCCCTGCTCAATCACGGTCGTCGTCAGGTTGGCACGCGCAGCATAAATGGCGGCAGCATAGCCCGCGGGGCCGCCACCGATAATCGCAACATCGATCGGCTTATCGGTAGTCATGAAGCGTCCTTTCGTCGAAACGTTGTCGTTCTTTGCGCTCGTACCCAAATTTACGTGAACGTGACACTCATGCACTACAATGATAAAACCGTATTACAAAGCTGAAGGGGAGTTATCGATGGACCAGGCGCAGACGAGTGACGACGCTCCCCTGCTCACGCACAGCACTCCTCAATCGGAGCAAACCACGCTCCTGGCTCAGCAAAAACCTCTCGTGACCATCGTGCACGCCTCCGTTGGCTCGGGCCACAAGGCCGCCGCAAATGCGATAGCGCAGGCCTTCGACCTCATCCGCGGCACCAATGGCATCCCCGAGGATGTTGAGATTGAAGTGCTCGATATCCTTGATTTTGGACGTATTAAATTCGACGGTAATAAGACCGCGGCTTCTTTTACGGGAGCCACGCGCCCCATTTACGACCTGACCTGGAGATATACACTTACGGGACATCTTCTCTGGGGTGGCGGCACGGCATGGTCGCGAATCATGTTCCCCGCCTTCAACGAATATATTCGTAGCCGCAGGCCCATAGCCGTGGTCGCAACGCACATCACAGCAGCCAATGTTGCCGTGGGTGCCCGCATAATTACGGGTATCGATTATCCAGTCATCTGCGTACCGACCGACTACGAAGTCGAGGGCTGGTGGCCCCACAAGGACACCGATCTATTCTGTGTTGCCAACGAATTTATGTCCGAAACGCTGCGTCCGCGCAAGGTGCCCGAGGCAAAGATTCGCATTACCGGCATTCCTATTCGCGCCGGATTCGACACGGATTACGATCGCGAGGAAGAGCTAGCCAAGTTCAACCTCCCCACCGACAAGACCGTCGTGCTGGTTATGGCCGGCGCCAGTTTACCTCAACCGTACGTCCGCTTTCGCGCGGCGATGGACCAGACCCTCCCCTTCCTACGCAGCTTTGAGGACATGCATTTTGTCTTTTTGCCGGGCAAGGATGAGGAATACGCCGACCGCCTCAAGACGCTCTTCGACGCCATGAAACTCGAAAACGTTACGGTTCTGGACTACGTGGACGACATGGCGGCCCTCATGCACGGCTGCGACCTGGCAATTCTCAAATCGGGCGGACTCACCGTCACCGAGTGCCTGTGCGCGCATCTGCCGATGATCCTGCTGGGCAAGTCCTATGGCCAGGAAAAGGCCAACACCACGATGCTCACCGGCATGGGCGCCAGTATGCATGTCACCACCGCACGAGAACTCATCGTAACCCTGCGCCACCTGCACGACCATCCCGAATCACTCAAAGCGCTACTCATCAACGGCGAAGTTCTACGCCGCCCCCACGCAGCCGAAGACATAGCCATCGCAACCATGGAGCTCGTAGGCAAACCCCAAAAGCGCAAAAGAGCCTTTTGCCGCTTCTACTGGGGCGGAAAACCCGCGCATATCCGCTAGCGTCTTTATGTCCGCTTACCTGCGGGAGGCCCCTATATATCATCCCATGCTCAAACATTCTCGCTTCGCTGCGAAACTGCGCGTGGAACGATATGTGTGAGAGGCAGGCGGGCGGCTACTCGCTTGAAAAAATATTTACATTCTAGTAAGCCAATGCGACAAAGGAACAATCCCTTTGTCGCATTGGCTTACTGTATTTAGATTTTCCGGTTTGCCTTTGAAGGTTCTAGTGGTGGGGAATC
>URKC01000078.1:0-10472 GCA_900548295.1 uncultured Collinsella sp. | reverse complement strand
CGGCAGCGACATCACGACGTTTGAGACGCCCTGGGGGACGATGGGACTTTGCATCTGCTTCGACTTCCGGTTCGAGGAACTGGCGCGGCTCATGACGCTGCGCGGGGCGAAGGTGCTGTTCGTGCCCGCGGCCTTCAACATGACGACAGGGCCCGCGCACTGGGAACTGCTGTTCCGCCAGCGCGCCGTCGACAACCAGGTTTTTACCGTCGGCACCTCGCCCGCGCGCGACGAGAGCGCGTCCTACCACGCATGGGGCCACTCCATCGTCTGTGACCCGTGGGGGAGCGTGATTTCCGCCTGCGGCGCGGAGGAAACGGTCGCCGTGACGGAGCTGGATTTCGCGAGAATAGACGCCGTTCGCCATCAGCTGCCGATCCTGTCGGCACGTCGTACAGATCTCTATCAGATTTCAGCAAAATAACCTCTTGCGCAGCGCCGCCCCCCGTGCTAAACTGTCTGGTGAAAAAAATAACTATCCACGGAATCACTGAGAAAGGACGCTGCTTATGAAAGCTTATCGTGAACTTACCCGTGCGGAGCGCCAGACGGAATACGCCGCCGTCCGCGCCGCCTATGACAACCAGAAGGCGCAGGGACTGAAGCTGAATATGGCGCGCGGTAAGCCCAGCCGCGATCAGCTCGACCTTGTCACACCGATGCTCTCGCTCATCACCCGTCCGGAGGACTTCGGCACGGACGGCATCGAGGAGCGCAACTACGGCGAGGTGGCCGGCCTGCCCGAGGCGAAGGCGCTCTTTGCCGAGATTCTGGGCTGTAAGAGCGAGCAGGTTTTTGTCGGCGGCAACGCCAGTCTCCAGCTGATGTATGACGCCATTTCCAAGGCGTTCACCCACGGTCTGCTGCACAGCGAGCAGCCGTGGTCAAAGCTCGGCGAGGTGAAGTGGCTCTGCCCCGTCCCCGGCTATGACCGGCACTTTATGGTCACGCAGTCCTTCGGCGTGAAGCTCATCAACGTCCCCATGACGGCGGACGGCCCCGACATGGACATCGTGGAGGAGCTGGTGAAGGATCCCGCCGTGAAGGGCATGTGGAACGTGCCGAAGTACTCGAACCCCGAGGGCGTCGTCTACTCCGAGGAGACGGTGCGCCGTCTTGCGGCGCTCAAGCCCGCCGCGCCCGACTTCATGCTCATGTGGGACAACGCCTACTGCATCCACGAGTTTGACACGGATTTCGTCCCCTTCCCCGACATCATCGGCCTGTGCGCCGAAAACGGAAACGCCGACATGGTCTATGAGTTCGCGTCCACGAGCAAGGTGACCTTCCCCGGCGCGGGCGTGGCCGTTATGGCCGCGAGCGAGGCGAACATCGCCTACTTCACGAAGCTCATCGGCATCCAGACCATCGGCTTTGACAAGATCAACCAGCTGCGCCACGTCCGCTTCCTCAAGGACAAGGCGCGCACGCTCGAGCTGATGAAGCAGCACGCGGCCATCCTCGCCCCGAAGTTCCACGCCGTGCTCGACGCGCTTGACCGCGAGATTGCCCCGCTGGAGATCGCGCAGTATAAGCGTCCGGTCGGCGGCTATTTCATCAGCCTTGACGCCATGCCCGGTACGGCCAAGCGTGTGGTGCAGCTGTGCCGCGAGGCGGGCGTGACGGTTATCGCCTGGTGCCTTATGGGCAATCACGTGGATCTGGTACTCTCGGATTATGAGGACACGATGAGCGCGGCGATGCAACGACTGCTTTTGACGTACGCTCGTCGGTTCAATAAACGCACGGGGCGCACGGGCCATCTGTTCCAGAACCGTTTTGACCGGCGCTCGCTCGATACCGACCGTTATCTAATGGCCGCCATTCGCTATGTTCATGCTAATCCGCAGGAGGCGGGTATCGCCCTGATCGAGCGCTATCCGTGGAGCAGCTTTGCCGAGTATCTGCGAGCGTATGACAACGATATGACGAGGGGATTTTCGGACCCTTCTTGTGTGCTCGAGCTCTTTGAGTCTGTCAGGGGGTTTCTGGATTATTCTCTGTCAATGCCCGATGGTTCCGATCCGGTGATTCATGATATGGATGAGACAGAGTGGGAGCGGCGTGCGTTTGCCGACAAGATGGCGAAGCGCCTGGGTGTGCCGCTCAACGAACTCAAGACCGTAGCACCCTCGCGGCGAGACGGAATCGTTTTCGCCCTGCACGATGGCGGCTACACGGTGCGCGAGATCGAACGGTATACGGGAGTCAGCAAGAGTACCGTCTCTCGTATCGTGCGCGCTTATGCGCGGGTGAATGCTCAGGCTGAGGGCTCGGAATAGAAAATGGCCGAACCACTCTTGTCAAGCGATTCGGCCAATAAAATTCTTAAGATTTGGGACAAATACTACTGATTATTTTGTCCCGTGAGCATGCCGTCGAGGGTGCGCCAGGCGAGCTCGGCGCATTTGACGCGGGCGGGCATGTGCGAGATGTCCTGGAGCTGGGCGGCCTCGTCCAGGTCTTCCAAGTCCTCCTCGGAGAGCTGCTCGCCGCGGATCATGGCGAGGAAGAGCTCTGCCAAGCGGCGAGCTTCCTCGACGGTCTCGCCGGTGATGAGGTCGGCCATGATGTCGGCACTGGCCTGGCTGATGGCGCAGCCGTGACCGGTAAAGGAGGCCTCCTCGATCACGTTGTTCTCGACACGCAGCTGCAAGGTGAGCTCGTCTCCGCAGCTAGGGTTGATGCCGTCGTGCTCGTGCGTGGGGGCATCCATCTCGTACTTATAGTCGGGGTGCGAGTTGTGCTCCATAAATGTGGTGGAGGTGTACAGATTACCCATTGAATGTGCTCCAAACGTGATGCAGGCCGGCGATGAACTTGTCGATGTCGGCCTTGTCGTTGTAGAAGGCCACGCTGGCGCGGCAGCAGGCAAGGTTCTCGACGCCCAGCCAGGTGAGCAGCGGCTGCGCGCAGTGGTGACCGGCGCGGATGCAGACGCCGTCCATGTCCATGATGCTCGCGACATCGTGCGGGTGGATGCCCTTGACATTAAAGCTCACGACGCCGTGGTGGTTATCCCAATAGATTGAGCCGATGATCTGGACAAAGTCGAGCTGCATGAGCTCGCCCATCAGGTAGTGGACGAGTGCCTGCTCGCGTGCCTGGATGTTTTCGTAGCCCACCGTGTTGACGAGGTAGTCGAGGGCGGCGCCTGTGGCGAAGATGCCGGCGGCGTCCTGCGTGCCGGCCTCGAACTTCTCGGGGACGGGAGCCCAGACGGCGTCCTGCTCAGTAACCGAGTCGATCATCTCACCGCCGGTAAGCATGGGCGGCATGGCGTTGAGCAGGTCCATCTTGCCCCACAGCACGCCGATGCCCATGGGGCCCATGGCCTTGTGCGCGCTAAAGGCAAAGAAGTCGGCGCCCAGATCGGCCACATTGACTGGCATGTGCGGCAGCGACTGTGCGCCGTCGACGACCAGATAGCCGCCGTACTTGTGCACGAGCTTGCCGAGATTCTTGACCGGGTTCTCGACGCCCAGCACGTTAGAGACCTGACCTACGGCCAGGATCTTGGTCTTGGGGCCCACCTTGGCCAGAACCTCCTCGGTCGTGAGCTGGCCGGTCTTGGTGGGGTAGAGGTAGACGAGCTTGGCACCGGTCCCGCGGCAGACCTGCTGCCACGGAATCAGGTTGGAGTGGTGCTCCATGATGGTGATGACGACCTCGTCGCCCGGTTCGAGCACTGTGGGCGCAAAGCTCTTGGCGACCAGGTTGAGCGACTCGCTCGTGTTGCGGGTGAAGACGATCTCGTTGGCGTTGGGGGCGCCGATGAGGTCGGCGATCTGTTGGCGGACCTTCGCGATGGCGTCGGTGGCCTCGACGGACAGCGAGTACAGGCCGCGCAGGGGGTTGGCGTTCATGCGCTGGTAGAAGTCGCGCTCGGCATCGAGCACACAGGCAGGGCGCTGCGCGGTGGCGGCACTATCGAGAAAGGCGATCTCGGGGTGTTGCTGGAACAACGGGAACTGCGCCTTATAGGGGTTGGTCTCAATGTCCACGGTGGGCCAGCCGCGCGAGGCCTCGTCGCTGGCGTCGAGCTCCATAGGCTCCGGTGCGGTACAGGTATCGCATTTAACGTGCTCGGTGTCGATCATGCGAGCTCCTCTTCAAAGTTATCGATCAGGTTGTTGCCCAAGCGGACGACGGCGGCACGGGTGCGCTCGTCGGCGGCAGAAAGCGCGGCGTCCTCAAGCTTGGCGCGGATGAACAGGTCCTCGGCGGCATTTTGGTCAAGGCCGCGGCAGGCGAGATAGAACAGCTGCTCGTCGCGGACGTGACCGATCGTGGCGCCGTGGTTGCCGGCGACGTCGTCCTCGTCGCACAGGATGACGGGGACAGTCTTGTTGTCGACGCCCTTGTTGGCCAGCAGCACGGTTTCGCGCTCGGTGCCGACGGCGCCCTTGCAGCCGTGCACGAGGTCGATGGTGCCGCGGTAGACCTTCTTGGACGTGCCGGTCAGCACGCCGTTGGCGTCGATCTCGCACTCGGTCTTGCGACCGCGGTGGCGCAGCTCGTAGTTAAAGTCGCGCACCTGCTCTCGGGCGCCCAGGTAATCGGTATCGATCGTCACCTTGGCGGTGTCACCCAGCAGATCGCCGGCAAGGCCGGTGGCGCTGGCGCCGGCACCCAGGACCGTGTGCTGCACGTTGACGCGCGCGCCCTCGTCTAGGAACAGGCCGGTGTCGTCGAGTGCGATCCAGCTGTCGTCGAGCGTCTGCGTGCAGGTCACGTTGACGGTGGCGTACTCGTGGGCGCACACTCGCAGCACGGAACCCACGACGCCCTCGCCGGCAACGGGGGAGTCCAGGGCGATCTGCAGGTCGAGCGTTGCCTGCGGGCGGGCGACGACGTCGATGGCGGCAATCGCAGCCGCTGCGTCGACGCCACTCACGCGCACGGTAACGGCGGCGTGCTGGTAGGCGGGCACATCGATGACGATGCGCTTGGCGGCGTGCTCGGCCAGGTAGGCGTAGGCAGCCTCGCCCATGCCGGTCTCGAAGGCCTCAGCGGGGGAAAGCTCCTCCTCGAGCTTGATGGCGCCGGCCTGGTAGACAGAGGTGGCGGGCACGTCGAGCTCAGTCTCGGGCGTGATGCGGGCACGATCGGCGGCGTCGCCGGGGGCGGAGGCGCGGCGCTCGGGGAAGCGCTTGGCCATGGCGTCCATGGCGGCGTCGAAGGCGTCGGCCGTGCCGGCAAACTGCTCGTCCAGCCCCTCGACCTCAACGGCCTCGGCGGGAGCGGTGGCAAGTTCGTCCGAAAGCTCAAGCTTGGTCTGGTTCATCTTGAGCCAACCCCAAGTGGCGGCCGGCATAGCGTTGACCTGCTCAAGTGTGGTAGCAGCGGTGTTCGTGGTCTGTTTCATTATCCGATCGCTCCTTCCATCTCGAGCTTGATCAGGTTGTTCATCTCGACGGCGTACTCAAGCGGCAGCTCCTTGGAGACCGGGTTGGCAAAGCCGTTGACGATCATGGTGCGGGCCTCTTCCTCCGAGATACCGCGGCTCATCAGGTAGAACACCTTGTCGTCGCCGATGCGGCCGATGGTGGCCTCGTGGCCGATGTCGACGTTCTTGGCGCGGATGTCCATGGCGGGGATGGTGTCCGAGCGGCTTTGATCGTCGAGCATGAGCGACTGGCAGCTTACGGTTGCCTTGGAACCCTCGGCCTTGGGCGTGGCCACGATGGAGCTGCGGAAGGTCTGGATGCCGCCGCTCTTGGAGATGCCCTTGGTCTCGACGATTGCCGAGGTATCGGGCGCGTTGAGCACGACCTTGCAGCCGGTATCCAGGTTCTGGCCGGCGCCGGCAAAGGTGATGCCGGTAAAGCTCGAGCGGGCGCGACGGCCGTTGAGCACACTCATGGGGTAGAGATAGCCCACGTGGCTGCCGAAGGAGCCGCTGATCCATTCGATGTCGCCGTCCTCGTCCACGCGCGCACGCTTGGTGTTGAGGTTGTACATGTTCTTGGACCAGTTCTCGATTGTCGAGTAGCGCAGGTGTGCGCGCTTGCCCACAAAGAGCTCCACGGCGCCGGCGTGGAGGTTGGCCACGTTGTACTTAGGTGCGGAGCAACCCTCGATAAAGTGCAGGTCGGCATCATCTTCGACGATGATGAGCGTGTGCTCAAACTGGCCGGCGCCCTTGGCGTTGAGGCGGAAGTAGCTCTGCAGCGGGAAGTCGAGCTTGGTGCCCTTGGGTACGTAGACAAACGAGCCGCCCGACCACACGGCGCCGTGCAGGGCCGCAAACTTGTGGTCGGTGGGTGGGATGAGCGTCATAAACTTCTCGTGGATGAGCGGCTCCCACTGCGGATCGTGCAGGGCCTCCTCGATGCCGGAGTAGACGATGCCCATCTTGGACGCCGTGTCCTGCATGTTGTGGTAGACGAGCTCGGAGTCGTACTGCGCACCGACGCCCGCCAGGTAGCTGCGCTCGGCCTCGGGGATGCCCAGGCGCTCAAAGGTGTTCTTGATGTCGTCGGGCACCGACTCCCAGTCGTGCTTTTGGTCTGTGTTCGGTTTAACGTAGGTGACGATGTTGTCCATGTCCAGGCCCTCGATGGAGGGGCCCCACGTCGGATCGGGGAAGCGGTTGAAAATCTCGAGGGACTTTAAGCGCAGATCGAGCATCCATTGCGGCTCGTCCTTCTTGGCGCTGATCTCGCGCACGATGTCGGGCGTGATGCCGGCGTCGAGGCGCTCGAATCCCTCCTCGCCATAGGTGAAGTCGTAGAGGCTGCGGTCGATGTCCGCGACTTCGGTGCGGTTCTTGGTCATTGCGTCGCCCCTTTACGCCTGCTGCTCGGCAGCGGCGGCCTCGGCCTGGGCGCGCTGCTCGGCGGCCTCGCGCTCGAAGGTCTCAAAGCCGTTCTTGTCGATCCAGGGGATCAGCGAGGCGTCGTCCTCGCGCACGATGTGGCCCTTGACCATAACGTGGACACGGTCGACATCCAGATGCTCCAGGATGCGTGTGTTGTGCGTGATGATGAGCATGGAGCCGTCGCAGCTCTTGCGGTATGCGTCCATGCCGTGGCTGACGGTGGACAGGGCGTCGACGTCCAGGCCGGAGTCGGTCTCGTCCAAGATGGCGAGCTTGGGCTGCAGCAGCAGAAGCTGGAGCATCTCGACCTTCTTTTTCTCGCCGCCCGAGAAGCCCACGCCCAGCTCACGGTTGAGGTAGGCGGTATCCATGTTAAGCTCGGCCGCGAGCTCCTTGACGCGACGACGGAATTCCTTGCCCTTCATCTCCAGGCCGGGGCGGCCGGCGATACTGGCGCGCAAAAAGCTCGACAGTGGCACGCCGGGGATCTCGACCGGGGCCTGGAAGCTCAGGAACAGGCCGGCGCGCGAGCGCTTGTCGGTGGTGAGCTCGGTGATGTCCTGGCCGTCAAAGACGATGCGGCCGTCGTTGACCGTGTAGACGGGGTCGCCCATGACCAGGTGGCCAAGGGTGGACTTGCCGGCGCCGTTGGGTCCCATCAACACGTGGGTCTCGCCGGCAGCGACGTTAAGGTTGACGTTGTGGAGGATGGTCTTTTCGTCCACGGAGGCGGTCAGACCTTCGATGGAAAGCAGCGGATTTGCGCTCATGCTGTCCCTCTCTGTATATGGTGTACTCATGGGTGTGCGAAACCCTAGGAATCTTCTCGGAATAAAGTTACTATGGGTTCGGCGTTAGTCAAGGGAAAACCCGACTAATCCACTCGACTTTTCAAATTCTGGGACAAAATAACCTGTTGTGTTTGTCCCACTTACTTAAGAAATGGGACAAACAAACCTGGTTATGTTGTCCCAGATGCAATGGGAGGGTAGGTATGCTCATTTCTTCTAAGGGCCGCTATGCCCTCCGACTGATGATCTATATCGCAGCGCTTGGTGACGCCGAGGGCAAGATCGCCCTGCGCGAGGTCGCCGACCGCGAGCGTATCTCGCAAAAGTATCTGGAACAGCTGGTCCGTCCGCTCATGAAGGCGGGCCTCCTTAAGAGCGTGCGCGGCAAGGGCGGCGGCTACATGATGGCCAAGGACCCGGCCGAGGTGCGTGCCGGCGACATCCTGCGCGCCGTCGAGGGCAGCA
This sequence comes from uncultured Collinsella sp., assembly GCA_900548295.1. Taxonomy (GTDB): domain Bacteria; phylum Actinomycetota; class Coriobacteriia; order Coriobacteriales; family Coriobacteriaceae; genus Collinsella. The sequence continues at coordinate 2,393 of URKC01000078.1, read as the reverse complement.
CGGCTCCGGTGGCGTGCGATGGCATCGACAACAGCTGCGCCCGCAGCGATCTTTGCTCGACCGTCAAATTCTGGCGCGGTCTGGACGACGTGATCGAAAAGTACGTCGACGGCGTGACGTTGGCCGACCTTGCTGCCGTCCCCGAAATCAACTTCGACATCAAATTGTAGGTTGAGCGCAATTCCTTAAGATTTCACGGAGGGTTGTTGCCGTTTACCGAGGGGTTGTTGTGCAACAACGGGCGAGCTGCAATACTTATTTTATCTTTGCAAACTGAACTTTAACTACACCAATGCAGGGAGGATCTTATGCAGCCCAAGCATTCTGCTATTGTCGCGGGCCTGACGCTGGCGCTTTCGTTTGGCGCCGTTTCCGCGCCGGCACCCGCCGCCGCCGAGGAGCCCACGCCGGGCGTTGCCTCGGATGCCACCGATATCGACAAAGGTTTCTACACCCAGCAGTCCTTCTCGGGCGTGCTGAGGTCGGTCCAGGGCGTTTCGTTTGTCAACGTGACTCCCGAGATGAAGTACTTTACCAAGTACGAGAGCCATGGCAACTATAACCAGGGCTTTTCGTATGGCGACGGCTATAACGCGCTGGGTTATTACCAGTTCGACCGTCGTTGGTCGCTCATTCCGTTTATGAAGCAGGTCTACAACTACAATCCCGAGAAATACAGCATGCTCAAGGATGCGATTGATCGCGGCAGCGAGATTTCTAACACGAGCAATGCCATGTACGAGAACGGCCAGCTCACTGAGCTGGGCCGTATTGCGCAGGAGGCCTTCCAGGGCGCTTATAACACCGACCCTGCTGAGTTTTCGGCTCTGCAAGATGCCTATGCGTACAACTCGTACTATGCGGTGACCGAGGCGTGGCTCAAGAGCGGCCTGGGCATTGATATTTCGGGCCGTGCCGATTGCGTTAAGGGCATGGTGTGGAGCATCACCAACATGTGCGGCACCGGTGGTTGCAGGGACTTCTTCCGTTGGGCAAACCTTTCTAACAGTATGGCTGATCGCGAGTTTGTGACGGCGCTTTCCAACAGTGTGGTCAATAACGTGGCGACCAAGTATTCGAGCCAGCCCCAGTATCATGAGGGCTGGAAGAACCGCTACCGCAACGAGCTGAAGGACTGCTTGGTTTATATCGCCGAGGACGAGGCCGCTGCCGCTGCGACGCCCGTGCAGCCCGAGCCCACGCCGGCGCCCTCGCCGACGCCTGATTCGAATGACGACTCGAGCGACGATGCCAACGATGACAGGATGGATGCGCCCTCGACCGGTGCTGACGGTGATGGCTCTGCTGGTGGCACTACCAACAACGGCTCTACCTCGAACGGCTCCGATTCAAACGGCTCTGCTGCGGGCGATTCGTCTTCAAGCTCTGCCGGCAATACGGACAGCGACGCTTCTGGTTCGACCGGCGCTGGCACCTCTAACTCATCCACCGGCTCGAGCGATTCGTCCGTTGGCACCGGCTCTAACAACGGCTCCGGCTCTGACGCAACCCCTGGTTCCGATGCTTCCAAGGATGACTCGAATAAGGCGCCGGACGTTCCCGTTGCTTCGCCGGACAAGAAGCCTTCTTTCTCCGAGCAGCTTGGTTCTACGCTGGGCTCTTCGCTGATGGCTGGCGTCAATAACGGCTCGACCCAGAACAAGGGCAACTCTGATCAGGTTTCCACGGAAAAGATCGAAGCCGCAAAGGGCGACTCCAAGGACAAGGCTTCCGAGAAGACCGAATCCGATAAGGGTTCTAGCTCTGAGGAGAAGAGCGACAAGTCCGAACAGAAGAAGGACGAGGATAAGAAGTCTGAATCTGAGGAGAAAGACAAGAGCAAAGGCAAGACTGAGGACGGAAAGCAGCAGAGCGAGGACAGCGGTAAGGGCAACACCGATGACCAGGTCCAGGAGCAAAATGACTCCAAAACGGTGACCACCACGACCACGACGACTACAACTACCAAGTCTTCGGGCGGCAACATGCCCAAGACGGGCGATCTGATTGTGATGGCGAGCCTTGCCAGTGCAAGCTTGGCCACACTGGGCGCTACGTCTATCGTAAGTGGTAAGCATAAGCTCGATCAGCAGAAGAAGGCTTCTGGGGAGGACGGCTCGGAGGAGTAATCTTCCAGATCGTTTTCTATAAGAGTTTGGGACGGGGTCCGGTGCGGCGGCATCGGGCCCCTTTTTTGTTGTGCAACGATTTGTTATGCCCCCTCGGGGGTCTGTTGCTACCGCTGCCCGAAACGTTTGCATGTCGATATTGTTGCGCTCTACCCGCTCGCTACAATGGGCATCGTGCTGCGTTTTAGGGAGAAGTTACGGTGTCTGAACAGGCGATTTACGGCGATACTGCCTACTGTGGCGTAGAGTTGATCAACCGCTCGG
>URKC01000077.1:0-10486 GCA_900548295.1 uncultured Collinsella sp. | reverse complement strand
GGGGCGTGACGGGGTCTTCCCTCCGGAACGTCCTCGGACATGCAAAGAGGCTCCGCATCGCGCTTCGCGCCGCGGAGCCTCTTTGCGTCCTGCGGAATGTTCCGGAGAGAAGCCCCCGTCACGCCCCCGGATTCCCTGCGTTTACGGCCTTGAGGTCGGCGGGCGGAGGAGGACGTGGTTGTGGGGGATGCGTGTCCCGGTCGCTGTTTCGCGGCTCTGCCGCGAAAGGCGCGCTACTTTGGGGCGGATGGAGGACGTGGTTGTTGCGCTAGCTTGTCCCTACCGCATTTCTGGAGCGTTTCCCCACCACAAATTACCCTTGGCATACTTGCGCGAACGATTGCTCGTGCTACACTTGCAATTGCTGTTTCAGGGCGGGGTGAAATTCCCCACTGGCGGTAAATCGGGCGGTGTCAAAGGGGCGCCGTGGCGCAGGCGAGATGTCTGCGGCCGAGCCGATGAGTCCGCGACCCGTGTGTGCGTTGGTTCGCATGCCGGCTGAACTGGTGAGATTCCAGTACCAACGGTTAGAGTCCGGATGAAAGAGGCAGGTGATCTTAATGTCTGAACAGTCGCAGCATATCCATTTTGAGAACACGAATAGGTGGAGCACCAAACAGCTCGTTACCATGGCACTGATGTGTGCCTTGGGCGCCCTGTTTATGTATGTGCAGCTGCCCATCCTTCCTTCGGCACCGTTTTTGACGTATGACCCGTCGCTGGTGCCGGCGATGGTGTGCGGGTTTGCGTATGGCCCCGGTGCCGGTACCGCTGTTGCCGCTATGGCGATTGTTATCCATGCGCTCACCACGGGTGACTGGGTCGGTGCGCTTATGAACCTGGTGGCTACGCTGGGTTATATTCTGCCCGCGGCTATCGTCTACCAGAAGATGCATACCTATAAGGGTGCCGTGATTGGCCTAGCGCTTGGCGTCATTGCCGCTACGGCGTTGTCTATGGTCGCAAACCTTACCATTGGTGTTTGGTTCTGGTATGGCTCGGTCGATGTGATCGCCCCGCTCATGATTCCTGCCGTGCTGCCGTTCAACCTCATCAAGACCGTGCTCAACTCGGTGTTGACGCTGGCGGTGTACAAGGCGGTCTCTAATCTCATTACGCCTAAAAAGGACCAGGTCAAAGGCCGCGCATGATTGAGTGTCGGGGCGTTTCCTTTAGCTATGACGGTGCCGTGTCGGCACTCGACGGCATCGATCTGAACATCGAGGACGGGGAGTTTTTCTGCATCCTCGGTGGCAATGGGTCGGGCAAGTCGACGTTTGCCAAGCATCTGAATGCGCTGCTGCAGCCCGATGCGGGCACGGTACGTATCAACGGTATGGATGCGTCCGATCCCGAGCTGGTCTACGACATTCGTTCGACCGCAGGCATGGTGTTCCAGAATCCCGACGACCAGCTGGTGGCAACGCTTGTCGAAGATGACGTTGCGTTCGGTCCCGAAAACCTTGGCGTGCCATCGGCGCAAATTGCGCAGCGCGTACGCGAGGCGCTGAAGGGCGTGGGCCTGGTGGGCTTTGAGCGCCACGAGACCCATGCGCTTTCGGGCGGCCAAAAGCAGCGCGTGGCGCTTGCCGGCGTGCTCGCCATGGAACCGCGCGTGCTCATCTTGGACGAGGCTTCCTCGATGCTCGATCCGCGTGGACGCAAGGGCCTCATGAAGGCTTGCCGCGTGTTGCACGCTCGCGGCATGACCATCGTGATGATTACGCACTTTATGGAAGAGGCCGCCGAGGCCGATCGCGTTGCTGTCTTCCAAGCGGGCCGCGTTGCCATGCTCGGTACGCCCGAGGAGATCTTGACGCGGGCGGACGAGCTCGCGCGGCTGAACCTGGATATGCCGCCATCGTGCTGTCTTGGCAGGGCGCTTCGCGCGAAGGGCGTACCCATTTGCGCACAGGTGCGCGAGGCGGATATGGTCGCTGAGATTGCGCAGGCTTATGCCGAGCGAAGTGGGGCAGGCACCGCGGGGCAGTCTTCCGCATCCCAGTTGGAAATCGCTGACGGCACTGTTCCGGTAGACAACGAGGGCAACGCGTCGGAGCCGGTCATCGAGCTATCCCATGTTTCGTACAGTTATTCGCTCAGTCCGCGCGAGCGCCGCCGCTGGCATAAGCGCTCGGCCACTGCGGGCAAATCGAGCAAACAGGCTCTCTGGGGAAACGACCCCAGCAGCCCGTGGGCGCTGCGCGATGTATCGCTGACGGTGCGTCGCGGCGAGTTCCTGGGCTTGGCAGGTCATACCGGTTCGGGTAAGTCGACGCTGGTCCAGCATCTCAACGGTTTGATTCGCCCCCAGGAGGGACTCGTTCGCGCGCTGGGGCTCGATCTGTCAAACAAGAAAGACGCCGCCGCGGTTAAGGCCAAGGTCGGCGTGGTGTTTCAATATCCCGAGCGTCAGCTGTTTGCCGAAACCGTGACGCAGGACGTGGCGTTTGGCCCGCACAACCTTGGCTTGCCGCAAGATGAAGTCGACCGTCGCGTCGAGTCGTCGCTCTCGCGCGTGGGCCTCGACCTTTCCACGGTCGGCGACAAGAGTCCCTTCGAGCTTTCGGGCGGTCAGCAACGGCGCGTGGCATTCGCCGGCGTGCTCGCCATGGAGCCCGAAGTCCTGGTGCTCGATGAACCCATGGCGGGGCTCGATCCGGCTGCGCGCAGGGATTTCCTTGAGCTTATCGATCGACTTCACCGCGATGGCCTGACCGTTGTCATGGTTTCGCATAGTATGGATGACCTGGCCAACTGCTGCGACCGCATCGTCGTGATGAACGAAGGTGCGGTGTTTGCCGAGGGAACCCCCGCGCAGGTGTTTGCACATGCCGATGAGCTCAAGTCGATCGGCTTGGGCGTACCTGCTGCTCAGCGCATGGCGTTGGCGCTCGCGGAGGCGGGCGTGCCGCTGCGTTGCGGCGGGCTCTATACGGTTGAGTCGCTGGCCGACGAGCTGGCAGATTTGCTGATCGATCGCTCAGACGGTCCTTCTAACGTCGCGGACATTGCTAAATCCAAGACGGTCGCGCGAGAGGAGGGCTGCTAATGGAGGCGTTTTCGTTTGGCAGCTACTATCCCGGCGATAGTGCGATCCACCGCCTGGACCCGCGAACTAAGTTGCTCTTGGGCTTTGTGTTTCTGATCACGACGCTCACGGTCAGCAGCTTCCGCGGACTGGCCCCGGTCGCAATCTTCGTTGTCCTGATCTATACCGTGTCCCGGGTGCCGTTGCGCCGGGTCCTATCATCGATGGCACCATTGCTGGCGATTGTCGTGGTGGTCGCAGTGCTCAACCTGTTTTCCGACCAGAGCGGGCGCATCCTGTGGCAGCTTGGCTTTTTGCAGATAAGCGAGGGCTCGCTGCATTCCGCCGCCTTTATGGCGTGCCGCCTGAGCTTGATGATGGCCGGCATGAGCGCCATTACGCTCACCACGCCTACGCTCGACCTCACCGCGGGCTTTGAGCGTCTCCTCGCACCGTTTGCGCGCGTGGGGCTCCCTGCGCATGAGCTCGGCATGATCATGGGCATCGCGTTGCGCTTTATGCCGCAGTTCGCCACCGAGATGAAGCAGGCGGCGGACGCGCAGGCAAGCCGCGGTGCACGCGTAACGGGTGGCCCGCTCGGCGGCGTGCGTATGCTCGGCAGTGTGGCGATTCCACTGTTCACGGGCGTGTTCCGTCATGCCGAGACGTTGTCTGCCGCCATGGATGCACGCTGCTATCACGGCGAGCAGGGCCGCACGCGTCTGCATGCACTTGCATTTCGCCGCGGGGATGCGCTGGCTGCGGTTGTGACGATGCTGCTGTTTGCGTGTGTCATCGTCGTCAACCTTCAACTTGTTTAGGCGCGATTCGAGCGCAAGAAAGGGGTCCCTATGACCGACAACGACCGCACGGCTCAGCTTGAGCGCGCCTGTTCGTATCTCAGGCGCATTCCGGCGTGGTATCTGGCCACGACCGATGTGACCGACGGGCATCAGCCTCGCGTGAGGCCGTTTTCGTTTGCCATGGTCGATGACGGTAAGCTGTGGTTTTGCACGTCGCGCGACAAGGATGTGTGGGCGGAGCTGAGTGCGAATCCCAAGTTTGAGCTCTCGGGCTGGAAGCCGGGGGAATGTTGGATCTTGTTGACCGGCGAGGCCGCACTTGAGGACGACGCGGTTGCGAGCGACAAGGTGCGTCAAGCGGGTTTTAAGCACATGGTGGGCATCGGCGAGGAACACGAGAGTGCCAACGACGGCCGCCTTGCTTTCTTTTCGGTCCGCAACATTGCCGCGCGCTTCTGTGATATCGACGGCAGCGAGGAGCGCCTGGAGCTCTAGCGCGTCTCAAATTAACTACCCGTTTCGAATTAGCTAGCGCCAGGAGGACACATGGACGGATTGAATACGGTGTTGGAGTATCTGACGTCGGTGCCGGCATGGTATTTGGCGACGAGCGTTGACGGACAGCCTCATGTGCGTCCGTTTTCGTTTGCGCAGATCCAGGACGGCAAGCTGTGGTTTGTAACAGCGCGCACCAAAGATGTGTGGCAAGAGCTGCTGCAAAACCAGCGCTTTGAGGCCACGAGTTGGTGGCCGGGCCATGGCTGGCTCATCTTGCGCGGGCGTGCCGGCTTGGATGACCGGGCTTTAGGCGAAATGCGCGAAGCTGGGTGGAAGCATCTAGAGCGCCTGGGCGAGCACTATGAGGGGCCTAACGACCCCACGCTCGTCTTCTTTAGCGTCGAGGATCCTGAGGCATTTATCTGCAATCATGACGAATGGGTGCCGGTTGAGCTCTAGCCAGCTGGCTTATCCTAACAACTTAGTTTTCGCATGGGCGGACCCCGTGTTGCCCGGTACCGTAAGGAGTGCCGGTCAATACGGGGCCCGCTCTATTTGTCAATCCCTCAAGCGAATGTGTCGGGAATGTTTCAATGCATGAACATGCAAGCTATTTACGTATTCATGCATCTTATGGTGCTAAAGTTTCAACCCACCTCATAATGACCGCTGCGAAATGCGCATCGGTGCATAAATCGCAGACAAGGAGTCTGATATGTCTTTGAAGGTTGGAATCGTCGGCGCGGCTGGATATGCCGGAGCCGAGCTCATTCGCCTCGTCCTCGGTCATCCCGAGTTTGAACTTGCTGCCATTACGTCCAACGCCGATGCCGGCCAGCCGTTGTCTGCGGTGTACCCGAGCTTCACCGGCGTAAGCGATCTTGTCTTTACGACGCATGATGCCCCCGAGCTCAAGAACTGCGACGCGGTCTTTTTGGCCGTGCCGCACACGGCTGCCATGGCACAGGTGCCCGCGCTGCTTGCATCGGGCGTCTCCTGCTTTGATCTTTCGGCCGACTACCGTCTGAACGACGCGTCCGTTTTTGAGGCTTGGTATGCCGCCGAGCATACGAGCCCCGAGCTGCTCAAGACCCGTGCCTTCGGTCTGCCCGAGCTGTTCTGCCAGGACTTGGAGACCGCCGCATCCGACCATGCCGACGGCAAACCCGTGCTGGTCGCCTGCGCCGGCTGCTATCCCACCGCAACGAGCCTCGCTGCCGCTCCTGCCGTGCGTGCGGGCTGGATGGCAGAGAACGGCCCCGTAATCGTCGATGCCATTAGCGGCGTGACGGGCGCCGGTAAGTCCTGCAACGCCCGCACCCATTTTTGCAGCGCCGACGAGAACTTGGAGGCCTACGGCGTGGGCAAGCATCGCCACACGCCCGAGATTGAGCAAATCCTTGGCCTGACCGATCGCGTCGTCTTTACCCCGCACCTGGCACCGCTCAAGCGCGGTCTGCTCTCCACGGTGACGCTGCCGCTCGCGCCGCAGGCTCTCGACACGCTGGCTCTTGAGGATGTCGTCGACCATTACAAGCAGTTCTACGCCGGTCGCACCTTTGTGCGCGTGCTCGATGCCGGCCAGCAGCCCAAGACGGCTTCGGTCGTCGGCACCAACGCTGCCCAGATTGGCCTCGCGCTCAACAAGCGCGCGGGCGTGCTGGTGGCGACGGGCGCCATCGACAATCTGTGCAAGGGCGCTGCGGGCCAAGCAGTCCAGTGCGCCAATATCGTCTTTGGCTTTGACGAGCGACGAGGCTTGCCTACAGTGGCGTGCCCGGTGTAGCACATTCGATTGTTAACGATTTGGTAGTCGGGCATCGAATGGGGCGCCACTCTTAAGCTGGTCTCATGATCACGACTGGCATGGCGCACCAACCGATGTCCGTTTTTTTTGTTTGACATAAGGAGTCATAAAGACGATGGATACCGAGCTGTTTGATATCAAGATTCGCGCCGTCGAGGGTGGCGTTACGGCTGCGGCTGGTTTTAAAGCTGCAGGCATCCACGCTGGGTTCCGCAAGAACCCCGAGCGTCTGGATTACGCGCTCGTCGTGCCCGATAAACCCTGTCCCGGTGCCGGCGTGTTTACCACCAATCGCTTTTGCGCGGCGCCCGTGCAGGTGAGCCGTGCCAACCTGGGCGGTGCCGACAAGGGCTACGGTATCATCGCCGGTGTTTCGGTCAACTCTGGCAATGCCAACGCCGCCACGGGTGAGACCGGCCTTGCCTGCGCGCGCGAGACGTGCAACATCGCCTCGCAGGTCATCGGCTGCGAGCCCCAGCAGATTCTGGTTGCCTCCACGGGTGTGATTGGCCAGATTCTGTCGATCGACACGTTTGAGACCGCCATTCCTGCTGCCTACGAGGCGCTCTCCGCCCACGGTGGCGCCGATGCCGCTCGCGCCATCATGACGACCGACACGCACTCCAAGGAGTACGCCGTATCCTACGTCAGTGAGGCTGCGGGTCATGCGGGCAATGTCTATACGGTAGGCGGAATGTGCAAGGGCTCGGGTATGATCATGCCCAACATGGCCACCATGATCGCAGTTATCACCACCGATGCCCCCGTCGAGCCTGCGGCACTTCATGCCCTGCTGCTCTCGACCGTCAAGCAGACCTTTAACAAGGTAACGGTCGATTCCGACACCTCGACCAACGACACCTGCATCATGCTTGCCTCCGGCGCCGCTGCCGCAGATGCCGAGCCTATCGTTGAGGGCTCCAATGCCTTTGACGAGTTGGCATTTGCCGTGCACGAGGTGTGCGAGAGCCTGGCGCGCAATATCGCCGCCGATGGTGAGGGCGCATCCAAGCTTGTTACGGTCAACGTTACCGGCGCCGCTAACGACGAGGAGGCCGATATCGCCGCCCGTGCCGTTGCCAACTCGCCGCTCGTTAAGACCTGCATCGCCGGCCACGACTGCAACTGGGGCCGCGTTGCCATGGCGCTTGGCAAGTGCGGCGTGAAGTTTAATCAGGAAGACGTTTCTATCGACATGATGGGCATGCCTGTCTGTCGCGACGGTCTGACTGTTCCCTTTGACGAGGACGAGGCTCTACGACGTTTTGAGGCGCCCGAGATCGTGATCTCGGCCGACCTGGGCGCAGGCGACGCGGCAACGACCGTGTGGACCTGCGACCTCACGCATGAGTACATCTCCATCAACGGCGACTACCGTTCCTAGATTCCAGGCACGCTGCGCATCTTGCCGCGATTGCGGACAGCGGAGCACGGCGCGATAACGATACGAAAGACGAGGCAGACTATGAAATTCGCACGCGATTGTCGTTCGAGCGAATCCAACGAAGCAACCGCGCAGCTGCTGTTCGAAGCGCTGCCGTGGATTAAGAACCTGACCGGCAAGACGGTTGTTATCAAATATGGCGGAGCCGCCATGGTCGACGAGCAGCTGCGTCGCGACGTGATGAGCGACATCGTCCTGCTTAAGATCATCGGCATGCGCCCCGTTATCGTGCATGGCGGCGGCAAGGCTATCAACGAGGCGCTGAGCCACTATGACATCCCCGTCGAGTTTAAGAACGGCCAGCGCGTGACCACGCCGGCGACTATGGATATCGTGCGCGAGGTGCTGGGCGGCAAGGTTAACCAGGAGCTGGTTGCCGCCATCAACCACCACGGCAACCTGGCCGTGGGCGTGTCGGGCAGCGATGCTGGCACGCTCATCGCCGAGCCGCTCGACCCCGAGCTCGGTCGCGTGGGCAAAGTGACGCACGTTAACACCGACTATATCGAGCGCTTACTCGATAGCGAGTACATCCCCGTCATCGCTACCGTCGCGGCGGGGGAGGACGGCGGTTTCTTCAACATCAACGCCGATACCGCCGCCGGTGCCGTTGCGGCAGCGCTCCACGCGCACAAGGCGATCTTTTTGACCGACGTCGACGGCCTGTACAAGGACTTTAGCGATAAAGACTCACTCATCTCCAACCTAACACTCGACGAGGTTAACGAAATGCTCTACGGCGGCGAGGTCGATAAGGGCATGATTCCCAAGCTGCGTGCTGCCGTCGATGCGCTTGCCGGAGGCGTATTTCGCGCTCACATCATCAACGGTACCACGCCGCATTCGCTGCTGCTGGAGCTACTGACCGACGCCGGTGTCGGTACGGTGATCCACTCCACCGAGACGGCTTACGAGTTCGATACGCATCCGCATCCGCTTTCGACGTTTGCTGCGCGTCTGACCGAGAACCTCGACGAGGTCGAGAAGCTCCAGACGGTCTAGCTGACCCGCAGCCGCCCCATTCCTGCACCCATAGGCCTGCGCCGTCCGGCGCTCAACGAAAGGCATCCCATGTCACTTGCAGCTCAGCAATCGCTTGAATCCCATTACGTTATGCATACCTTTGGCCGCTCTCCGGTCGAGTTTGTCGAGGGTCACGGCATGAAGCTCACCGGCGACGATGGTCGTGAGTACCTCGACTTTCTTGCCGGCATCGGCGTGTGCAGCCTAGGTCATGGCGACCCGGCTGTGCTCTCGGCGCTCGAGGCACAGACCAAAAAGCTCATGCATGTCTCCAATTACTTCTACATCGAGCAGCGTGGACAGGTCGCGGCGCTGCTGTCCAAGCTTGCTAACGACGACGTAGATGGTGCGCGCGTGCTTGCCGATGCCATTGTCGCCGGCGATGAGACCACGGCAGCTGCTCTTGGTGCCCCGGCTGCGGATGAGCAGGTTTGGGAGACCTTCTTTGCCAACTCCGGCGCCGAGGCCAACGAGGGCTCGATGAAGCTCGCGCGCCTGTACGCCAAGCGTGCCGGTAACGGCGGCAACACCATCGTGTGCATGCGCGGCAGCTTCCACGGCCGTACGCTCGAGACCATTGCCGCCACCATGCAGGATTGGCTGCAGGATAGTTTCCGCCCGCTGCCGGGTGGCTTTGTGGCCTGCACGCCCAACGATATCGATGAACTGCGTGCGATCTTTAAGCAGCTGGGGGGCGAAATTTGCGCCGTGATGCTCGAGCCGATTCAGGGCGAGAGCGGTGTGCACCCCATGACCGAGGAGTTTATGGCGGCAGCGCGCGACCTGGCACACGAAGTGGGCGCCGTGCTTATCGCCGACGAGGTCCAGTGCGGCATCTTCCGCTGCGGCAAGCCGTTTGCATTCCAAGCCTATGGCGTGGAACCCGACATCATGAGCCTTGCCAAGGGCATTGCTGATGGCGTGCCCATGGGTGCCGTCGTAGCAAAGAAGGAGATTGCCGACGTGTTTAAGTCGGGCGACCACGGCTCGACGTTTGGCGGTAGCTGCTTGGCCATCGCGGCGTGTGCCGCGACGCTCTCCGCGCTTGTGCACGGCGATTATGCCGAGCATGCTGCCAAGGTTGGCGCCTATATGGAGCAGGCGCTGGCTAAGCTTCCGCATGTGGTAGAGGTGCGCGGTCGCGGCCTGATGCTCGGCTGCGATTTGGATGATGCCGCGGGTGATGCACACGACGTTGTGGCCCGTGCATTGGGGGCTGGTGCCGTGATTAACGCTACGGGTGCCCATACGCTGCGTTTCCTGCCGCCGCTCGTCTGCGAGGAATCCGACGTGGACAGTCTGATCGAGATCCTGTCGGACGTTTTGGCCTAACACAGCGAAATAACTTAACTTTGACCGGGTTCCGGACTGCGGACGTGCCATATGCGGCACGATTCAGCGGTCTGGAGCCCGTTTTGCCTTAGATTTGCTAAGGCGGGGAGACCTGCTGGTCAAAAAACATCAAATATGAGTACTGTTACCGATTTGGTCGCAGCAATTTTGGACTAATAAGGCCAGATAGCTAGTCGAAATGGCGATGAATGTACGATTTTGATCCAATTGTTAGTCCTTATAATGGACATATGTTGCGTAACCTAAGCAAATATTATCTTCTGATATGTTGTAAGCAAGGTAGCAGTACTCATTTTTGCCATTTTCTGGCCACGGCCTTTGTGACAGACGTGCTGGCGGGTTCGAATCCCATGCACTGGGCACAAAAAAGAAAGGCTCCCATCGCTGGGAGCCTTATCAGTCTAGTGGTGGGCGATGAGGGATGTCGCGTGCGGCTGACGCCGCCCGCTCTCGCTTCGTCGCTCCGCTTCTCGCGTGCTGCGCTGGAAAACGCTTCGCGTTTCCTCAGCTCCGCACCCTTGCGGGTT
>URKC01000076.1:0-10489 GCA_900548295.1 uncultured Collinsella sp. | reverse complement strand
TCCTTGTTGACGATGTACTGCCAGCACATGCCGTCGCAGTCCTCTTCCTGGACGGTGCCGACGACCATGATCTTGTAGCCCTCGGGGATGAGGCCCATGTCCTTCATCATCTTGGCTGCGTAGGTAGCAGAAGCCATGCCACCCTCCTGGTCGGAGCCGCCGCGACCGTAGATGATCTCATCGGTCTCGTAGCCCTCATAGGGATCGGCATCCCAGTTCTCGATGTTGCCGATGCCGACGGTGTCGATGTGAGAGTCGATGGCGATGATCTTGTCGCCCTCGCCCATAAAGCCCATAACGTTGCCCAGGCCGTCGACCTTAACCTCGTCATAGCCAAGGCTCTCCATCTCGGCCTTGATGCAAGCGACAACCTCGCCCTCCTCGCAGGACTCAGAGGGGTGCGAGATCATAGCGCGCAGGAAGCGAGTCATATCAGCACGATGGGACTCAGCAGCAGCCTTGATAGCGTCGAAATCGAGTTCTTTAGCCATTGTTCATAACCTTTCAAACGAAGGAATCTACCTGTGAGGTGGCGGAGCGATACCTATTTACTCCGCCCTAACGATTAGCAAGTGGGATATTCGCCTTCCCAAACAATACGGCGATACTGGTCGGGATCCGTATCGCCCTCGGTGGAGAAGCAGAGCACGGAGCTCGTCTTGTCCAGGCCGATGAGCTCCTTGAGCTCGGCGTACTCGGGATCGAGCATGAGGGTCTCGACCAGGCCGGTGGTCACGGCGCCGGACTCGCCGGAGATGACGCGCGGGTCGCCCTTCTCGGGAGCGCCCAGGGTGCGCATGCCGCGAGCGGTGACCCAGTCGGGGCAGGACACGAAGGCGGTGGTGTGGTTGCGCAGGATATCCCAGCCAAGGATGTTGGGCTCGCCGCAGCACAGGCCGGCCATGATGGAGGGCATGTCGCCGTCCACGATACGCGGGTCGCCGTCGCCGGCGGCAGCGCCCTTGTACAGGCAGGCGGCCGGTGCGCACTCAACCACGACGAAGGTGGGCGGGTTATCGGGATACAGGTTGGTGAAGTAGCCCACCACGGCGCCGGCCAGCGAGCCCACGCCAGCCTGGACAAAGACGTGCGTCGGGCGGTTGATAGCCATCTCGCGCAGCTGCTCGGCAGCCTCGGAAGCCATGGTGCCGTAACCCTCCATGATCCAGGACGGGATCTTCTCGTAGCCCTCCCAGGCGGTGTCCTGAACGATGACGCCGCGCTCGCAGGCGTCGGCCTCGGCGGCGGCCATGCGCACGCACTCGTCGTAGTTGACCTCTTCGATGGTCACCGTGGCGCCCTCGGCGGCGATGTTATCGAAGCGGGGCTTGGTAGAACCCTTGGGCATGTGCACGACGGCCTTCTGGCCCAGCTTGTTGGCAGCCCACGCCACGCCGCGGCCATGGTTGCCATCGGTGGCGGTAAAGAAGGTAGCCTGGCCAAAGTCCTCGGCCAGCTGATCGGAGGTCAGGTAATCGAAGGTGCAGTCGGCAACGTCCTTGCCGGTCTCGTCGGCAATATAGTTGGCCATGGCAAACGAGCCGCCCAGGACCTTAAAGGCGTTGAGGCCAAAGCGATAGCTCTCGTCCTTAACGCACAGGTTGGACAGGCCCAGGCGCGCGGCCTGGCCGTCCAGGCGGGCAAGCGGAGTAACGGTGTACTGGGGGAACGACTGGTGGAAGGCGCGGGCCTTCTTCACGTGGTCGAGGCTCATGATTCCCAAGTGCTTGTCATCGCTCTTGGGCATCGTGTTGCCCGCCCACTGGATCTTATCGGCCATACGGTGAACTCCTTAAGTTCTCTCTTGCCGGCCCCCGCATACGCGTTTCAGCCCGATCCCATTCACACGGCTGAACTTTTATGTGGATGCCAAACAAAAAGTTTGTTAGTAATGTTCTATCACACTTTTTGATTGGATAACCTAACAAATTGTTAGTTCCCGCAATCGGTACCTTTTCGCCGCCGAACGGTCACATAACGCAGCAACGCTTTCGTTATTTGCGAACAAGTGTGGTTTATGGCAAAGTGTGCCCAAACTAATTTTTAGGAAGGCACCCATGACCCCCGCACAGATTGAGTTTTACAAGCGCCTTGCACACGGTCTGGCGCTCCAATTTGGCCCCAACTGCGAAGTCGTCGTCCACGATCTGGAGACCGAGGACGTGGACCACTCCATCGTGGTGATCGAAAACGGCCACGTCAGCGGGCGCAAACTGGGTGACGGCCCCAGCCATATTGTGTTTGAGTCCATGCACGAGGGCACCACCGACGTGCACGACCGCGAGCCGTACCTCACCAAAACCACCGACGGCAAGCTGCTCAAGTCCTCGACCATCTTTATCCGCAACGACGAGGGCAAGCCCGTCGGCATTTTGGGCATCAACTTTGACATTACGCTCATGAAGGCTTTTGAGCGCTCGCTCGATGCCTTTACCGGCACCGGCGGCACGGGCTACACCGAGCCCGAGCCCATTACCAAGAACATCGGCGACCTGCTCGAGGACCTGCTGCACGAGTGCGAGCAGTTTGTGGGCAAGCCCGCGGCGCTCATGACCAAAGACGAGCGCATTCGTGCCATCGGCTACCTCGACCGTCGCGGCGCCTTCCTCATTTCCAAGTCGAGCGAACGCGCCTGCGAGTTCTTTGGCATCTCCAAGTACAGCTTCTATAGCTACCTCAATGAGGCCAAGGCGGCGGCCGACGACAAGTAGGCACTCGCCTAGATTGCCCCTCCCCTTTTGGGCGCGAGTTCTGGAAAGCTCGAATCCAAGACCGAGCCGCTTGGGAAGTTCCATATAATCGATGTCATTAGTATTTCGAAAGGGTGGAACAGAATGGCGTTGAGCAAGGCATCATGCACCGGTCGCGGATTGATTCCGGCAATTGGTGGACATGTGCACCGCATGTTCGATGAGGGTGAAGACGACCTGTTTTCGCTGAGCCTTGACGACGTGATGGATGATCGCCCGTGGACCGCCGACGAACTCATGGGTGGCGGGGCTCGCCCGTCAAGCCCCAATCCCGCACTTGCGCCTAAGCCCGCATCTGCGCCGACTCCTGCGCAGCCGCCTGTTTCGACGCCCGCGCCTACGCCCGCACCCATTTCGGCGCCCACGCCTGCTCCCCGCCCCGCAAGCGACCCGTCCGAGACGGCGGCATTTCTCGCTGCAGCGACGCGGAGCAAATCGGCCGACAGCACCGTTATGTACAGCGCCCAGCAGTTGCCTGTTCCTGCGGCACGCAAGCCTCCGGTCACAAGGCTCGATGAGCCCGTTGCCCATCAGGTTGCCTACGATTCCTGGGCTGCAGCCGATCTGGATGAGACCTCTACCGGCATGCCGGCGCTCGACGTTCCAGTTAACCCGCTTTTTGCCGCCAACACGAGCGCCGCGGACTATGAGGGCGGTGCGGCATATTCCGATTATTCCGATGGCTACGCTGGCACCGGTCGCATCGAGACCGAGGATTATGGCACCGCATCGAGCGATTATCTCAACGATCCGTACGCTGCCACGCCTGCACCGGAATATGACCCGGAGGCCGCGTCCGCACCGGCGTATACCAAAAGCACGGGCGAAGAGCGCTTCGCCGATTATTACGCCGAGGAAAAGGCGCTGCGTTTCTCGGAATTTCCGCAGGCAGTCAAGGTTGCCTTTATCGCCATTATCATTGCCCTGCTCGGCGTCATTGCGTTTGAGGGATTCCAGCTGTTCCGCGGCCCCACCCAAGCGGAGTCGGAGACCCAGCAAAAAGAGGACGACAACCAGTACCTAGACATCAACACCCTCAAGGGCGACCCCAACGACGGAGACGACGAGTAGCGAGGGTTAAGGGAGGGCCGGAAGAGCCGTCGGCATGTTACGGCTCCAAAAGCCCTGCCATAAAGATGGGCAGATACAGCACGTCACCATCGCGGTGAAGATTACATTCCGCAAGTACCAGGGCGCGATCGATTCCGTAGCCCTTCGTCGCGAGCGCGTTGTCGAGCGCCGCATGGGACTTAAAGCTCTTGCCCGACTTGACCTCGATGGCAAGGACCTCCCCATCGAGCGTCTCCTCCACAAAATCGAGCTCGCCGACTTTTTTAGACGTAAAGTAGCGCAATCTGAATCCGTGGGCTTTGAGCTCTTGGGCAACGAAGCCCTCAAACGCCGCCCCCATGTTCATGCCAAAGGCGTCTTCCGCCTCCCCATCAAAAACGCCTTGGGCGACCCTTTTGGAATACGACGACATGAGCATTCCGGTGTCCAAGTAAAACAGCTTAAATAGATTTCGCTGCTCCCCCAATAAAAGGGGTGCCACGGGCGCCGTTACGTTATACACGGGAAGCGCGACACCCGCCTCCGACAACCAGAGAAAATGATCTGTCACCTGCGAAAAACGTTTGACACCGTTAATCGATGACAGCTTGAATCGCTTGTTTTTGGAGCCGGCCTCGCTGGGAATCAAATCATAGATATCGCGAATAACCAAGCGTAGCTCGGGCGGAGCGTACTTTGCGATGTCATCGCGATACAGGGCGTGAAGATCGCGATGGATGTTTCGAACCTCGTCGACATTGCGCGTCGCCAAGAAGGAATTGACCGCGTCGGGCATGCCTCCCACCACCACATACTGATGGAACAGATCGAACAAGCGGTCATACAGGTAGCCGGGGAGCTCCCCCTCATCCTTTAGACAGTCTCTGAGCATGTCAAACACGCTGGCACCAACGCCATTTGCCCAGCAAAACTCCTCAAAGTCGAGCGGGCACATCTGGACCTGCTCGACATACCCCACCGGCAGGGAATCGATGCCCTCGAGCTCAACGCCAAGGAGCGATCCGGTAAGGATGTATCGAAAGTCGCCGCGCTGGACCAGATATTTGATAAACGTCACCACGTTGGGGCATCGCTGCACCTCGTCGATAACCACAACGGTCTTGTTCGCAACCATCGGCTGCGTTGCAGCAATAGACATGCGCATAAGCAGGTCATCCGCGCTTTTTGCCGCCAAAAACGAATCGCGCACGGACGCGTCGGCGATAAGGTCGAACGTCACGACATTTTCGAACGATTCGCTTGCAAAGACGTTGACCAAATATGACTTTCCCACCTGTCGGGCGCCCTTGACCAAAAGAGCCTTGTTAGGCGACGAGGCAAGCCAAGATTCAAACTGTGCTTTCGCTTTTCTCTGCAGCATAAGCGTACCCCTTATTACGTGCTGTTTTAGCACTAGGATACACTTTTCCGTGGTTGCTAGGTGCTCATTTCGACACTTTTTCGAGGTTTTAAAGTGTGTATCACGACACTTTTCCGTACTTTTACATGGGATATTTCGACATTTTTTCGAATTTAAGCCTAACAGCAGCCGGCGAAATCAAGCGCCGCCCGCGCGTCATTTCGCAAGCGCGCTTGATTTGTGTCCGCGCGCGCTGATAGACTCCACCGTGCCTGCAAGGAGCGGGCACGTTTTATCCAGAGTCGGGGTAGAGAGTTGGCTCCACGATCCCGACGCCAACCGGCCAAGAGGCACGGTGGCCCTGCCAACATCGATGAAAGGAGTCCGTATGGACAATTTCTCTGTGCGCAGCGAGCGCAACTTCCACAATCTGGTCGTCAAACCAAAAAGAATGCATCTTCTGGACAAGCCGAACGGCTATGCCTCGGCCATGGTCAAGAGTAGTCTCTCCCACCAGATGCGCTTTACGGTGCAGAAGCTCGAAGAAGAGCTCTGCGTTGCCGGCGACCCGCATGTGTTGCAAATCAAGCTGCTTGGAGACGACTCGCGTGAGCCGTCCAGCTGGAAGCTGTTTGCCGACGGCGTGTGTGTTGCGGACGGATCGGGCGCCTTTGCCCGCGAGTGCTTCTGCGAGGGAGCCGAGGTGTTCCTGGACCTGTGTCGAGATGCCGTACGTGCGGCCGAGCTGCGTCAGTGGAGCCAGAGGGAGTACGAGCTGCTGAGCGTGGCGCGCGGGATCGCGATGGCGTAGGTGGGCACACCTACCACGCGCTCCCGCGATAACGCCGTTGGTCAGGTTGTCCCTACCTGACTCTTTGATTCCATGCCTGGCCATATTGCCGTTCGCCCGTTCGCCTCAACAGTCGCCAACAATGCAACGCTATAATATTTTCAAACGCATTTGTATTGCATTTCGAGCGATGGGAGCACAGATGCCCGATAGCTACAAACAGCTCATCAAGAGCAACCCTGACGAGACCGAGATCAGGAGCTTCCTGGTGAACGGCGACCAGGTTTCCGTGACCCTGCGCATCCCCGACACCCTGCGCGATGCGGCGAAGGAGGAGGCGGCCCTGCGGGGCATGAGTTTCTCCGCCTTCGTGCGCACCTGCATGATCGAAGAGCTCGCGAAGAAGGGGGTATAGAGGCGTGAAGTCGCTAAACAACGTCGGCGCCGAGCGCCTGGGAGACGCCCTCGGCGAATCCATTGACGACGGCGCGAAGCTGTCGATAATCAGCTCGTATTTCACCGTGTTCGCCTACGGGGAGCTCAAGGAGGAGCTCTCCAAGGTCGACGAGGTGCGTTTCCTGTTCAGCGAGCCCACCTTCATCAAGCGCATGGCCGACTCGAAGGAGCCGCGCGAGTTCGAGGTCGCCCGCCGCGCGCGCGAGGTCGGCGTCGGCGGCTCGGGGCTCGAGCTCACGCTGCGCAACAACCTCAACCAGCGCGCGCTCGCCCGCGAATGCGCCGAGTGGATCCGCGAGAGGGGCGTCTTCAAGTCCGCCAAGACGCCCGGCGCCATCCAGCCGGGCGGCACGTACGTCGTGGAGAACCCCTCAGGCGACGACCACGCCTTCATGGGCGCCGCCGCGAACTTCACCCAGGAGGGCCTCGGCTACGAGCGCCGTCCGGGAACCGTGACCTGCGTGAGCCATTTCGAGAACGCGACCGAGGCCGTCGGCCTCAAGATGATGTTCGAGTCGGTCTGGGACAACCCCGCCATGGTCGAGGAGGTCACCGCGCAGGTGGCCGCCCAGGTCGAGACGCTCTACCGCGAGAACCCGCCCGAGTTCATCTACTTCCTGACCCTGTACCACCTGTTCCGCGACTTCATGGAGGACGACGAGGACAACGGCATCCGCCCCGGCCTCAAGTTCGAGGAATCCGTGATATGGAACAAGCTCTACGACTTCCAGAAGGACGCAGTCGTGGGCGCCATCCGCAAGCTGGAGAAGTACAAGGGCTGCATCATCGCCGACTCGGTGGGCCTGGGCAAGACCTACGAGGCGCTTGCCGTCATGAAGTACTACCAGGAGCGCAACGACCGCATCCTCGTGCTGTGCCCGAAGCGCCTGCGGGACAACTGGACCCTGTGGACGCAGGACAACGACGACCGCAACCCGCTGGCCGACGACCGCTTCAGCTACACGGTGCTCAACCACACCGACCTGTCGCGCTACCACGGCATGAGCGGCGAGGTGGACCTCGAGCACCTGCGCTGGGGCCACTTCGACCTCCTCGTCATCGACGAGAGCCACAACTTCAGGAACAAGAGCACCGACGCGGACAAGACCGACCGCTACACGCGCCTCATCGAGGACGTCATCAAGTCGGGCCAACGCACGAAGGTGCTCATGCTCTCTGCCACCCCGGTGAACAACCGCCTGCTCGACCTGCGAAACCAGATCGAGCTCATCACCGAGGGAGACGACGCGTACCTCGCCGATACCGACGGCATCCCGTCGATCACCCACGTGACGCGCGTCGCCCAGCAGAGGTTCAACGAGTGGAGCAAGCTCTCCGACTCCGAGCGCACGACCGAGAGCTTCGTGAACGCGGTGAACGCCGACTACTTCAAGCTGCTCGACGTGCTGACCATCGCGCGCAGCCGCAAACACATCACGAAGTACTACGGCGCCGCGAGCGGGACCTTCCCGGCGCGCCGGCCGCCCCTGTCGTTCCAGACGCCCATCGACCTGGAAGGCGAGCTGCCGCCGATCGCCGAGCTCAACGACATGATCGCCCAGCTCACGTTCGCCCAGTACCAGGTGCTCTCCTACGTGCGCGCCGACCAGCGCCGCAAGTACGAGGACCGCTACGGGGACACGTGGGGCAAGGACTTCGAGAGTCAGGTCCACCGCACGACGGCGGTGGCCAACCTCATGCGAATCAACGTCCTCAAGCGCATGGAGTCCTCCGTGAACAGCTTCCGCATCACGCTGCGCCGCATCCTCGACGGCTGCGTCGACCTGCGCGCGAGGCTCAACGCCGACGCGCCGGGAGTCGCCTACGGCACCGAGGGCCTCGAAGACGGGTTCGACGACGACGATGCCGAGGAGTTCGAGGCCGGCGGCAAAGTTCGAGTCGACCTGCGGGACGTCGACGCCCTGCGCCTGGGCCAGGACCTCGACTTCGACGTCCAGGTGCTCCGGGCCCTGCTCGCCTACGCCGACGCGGTGACGCCCGAACGCGACGCCAAGCTCGTGAAGCTGCGCGGCTTCATCGCGGGCAAGGTCAGCGAGCCGTACAACCCCGGCAACCGCAAGGTGCTGGTGTTCAGCGCGTTCGCCGACACGACCGCGTACCTCTTCGAGCAGCTGGCGCCTTGGTTGAAGCGCGAGCTCGGCATCGAGTGCGCCGAGGTGGCGGGCAGCTCCAACCGGACCTACTCGATGAAGCTCCCCAGGACCACCTTCGAGAACATCCTCGCGAGGTTCTCTCCAGTCTCGAAGGAGCTGCCGGAGAGCCAGAGGGCGCTCGGCGAGATCGACGTCGTCTTCGCGACGGACTGCATCTCCGAGGGCCAGAACCTGCAGGACTGCGACTGCCTGGTGAACTACGACATCCACTGGAACCCCGTGCGCATCATCCAGCGCTTCGGCCGCATCGACCGCTTGGGATCGAAGAACTCCCAGATCCAGCTGGTCAACTTCTGGCCGGACATCGCGCTCGACGAGTACATCCAGCTGGAGGGCCGCGTGAAGGGCCGCATGGCGCTGCTCGACGCGTCGGCCACCGGCGAGGAGAACGTGCTGGAGGCCAAGGGCAACGGCGAGATGAACGACCTCAAGTACCGCCGCCAGCAGCTCCAGCAGCTCAAGAGCGAGGTGCTCGACCTCGAGGACATCTCGGGCGGCATCTCGATCACGGACTTCGCCTTCGACGACTTTCGCGTGGAGCTCCAGCGCTACGCCAAGGAGCATCCCGGCGCGCTGGAGAACTCGCCGGCGGGACTGCACGCCGTGGCCCCCATCCCTGACGAGCTTCGCGGCGATGTGAAGCCGGGCGTGGTCTTCTGTCTCAAGCAGAACGACGAGGGCAACGACCCCAGGGACACGAACCCCGTCTTCCCGTACTACGTGGTGTACGTGTCGGCTGACGGCGAGGTCATGACGAAGCACACTCAGCCCAAGCCTGCGCTCGACATCATGCGCGCCGTCTGCTCGGGGCACCCCGAGCCCATCGCCGAGCTGTGCCGCGAGTTCAACCGCGAGACCCGCGACGGGACGAGGATGGACGCCTACACCGACCTGCTCGACGACGTGGTGGCGGCCATCACCGGAACGCAGCAGGACAAGGGGATCGAGAGCCTGTTCAGCCTGGGCGAGGTCGGCAGCGGCACCGTCATGGGCTTCAACGACTACTCGCTGGTATGTTTCGCGGTGCTGCGATGAGCGGCGTCGACTGGAACGGGATCCTGCGCCTGCCCGAAGCGGCGATCGCGGGATGCCGCCGCATCCCCAAGACGGTGCTCGTCAAGCAGGCCATGCTCACCAAGACCGAGCAGAGAAGGCTTGACAAGGTCGCGCGTCTCGAGCACTTCGCCACGGTCCAGAAGTCCACGACGCGCATCCCGCCGTACGAGGACGACGAGCGCAACGTGCAGAGCGTAGTCTTCCTCCGCTGCGAGATGGCGGTCGGAACCATGGCCGTGGCGGAGGTGGCGGAGCTCGTGCACAAGTGCTTCCCGAACCCGACGGTGCTCCTAATCGAGGCGGGCAACCGCGCGTGCGTGTCGGTCGCCCTCACGCGAAAGAGCCATGCCGAGCAGGGCGCGACGGTCATCGACCGAATCGAGACGACAGGCGCGTTCGACCCGTATAGTCCGGAATATGCGGACTTCCTAGGCGCGCTGGCGTTCGAGCGGCTCTCGCAGGGCGATCTCTGGGAGTACCTGCTCGACATGGCGCGCGCCGTAGCGCTGTCCCGCGCGATCGGCGGCCTGGGGTTCTACCCCAGCTGTTCCGCGCAAGAACGGGAACAACTGATTGTCCTTACGTCGCGCTACGATGAGCTGGGATCCTCCGTTAAGCGGATGAAGGAGCAACGACGGTCGAAGGACATAACGCTCAACGAGTCCGCAAAACTGAGGATGGAAATGAAGGAAGAGGAGCGACGCCTGAGAGCGATCGCCGATGAGATAAAGGAGATTTGCAATGGCTGATATCGAGAAGGTGGACCTCGAATCGGAAAACCTGATTGACGACCGTCTGAGAATGCTCATGTACGGTAAGGAAGCAAGCAACCGAAAACAAGAGATAGACCGCC
>URKC01000075.1:0-10558 GCA_900548295.1 uncultured Collinsella sp. | reverse complement strand
CATGCGCCACCAAAAGCGCCTGCGGGTCGGCGTTGCCAACATCCTCAGAAGCGTGAATCATAATGCGGCGAGCGATAAACTTAGGATCCTCCCCAGCATCGATCATGCGCGCGAGCCAATAAATGGTGGCATCGGGGTCGCTGCCGCGCATGGACTTAATGAACGCACTGATAATGTCGTAGTGCATGTCACCATTTTTGTCATACGAAAACCCACGGCGCGGATTGGCAATCTTCACGTCATCCACGGTAATGGGATAGCGCTCCCCCGCCGCAGGCGCTGGCGTTCCCTCGGTATCGGGACGCGTGACGGCAATCTCGCTCGCCAACTCGAGTGTCGTCAGGGCCGAGCGTGCATCACCCGCAGCCAGCGTACAAATGGTCTTGACCGTATCACCATCGGCCGAGAATTTTCCATTCAAGCCCTGCGGTGCCTCAAGCGCACGCTCAATAAGCGTGGCGATATCCTCATCCTTCAGATGCTCAAGCTCCACCACGCGCCCGCGCGACAACAGTGCCGAGTTGACCTCGAAGTACGGGTTCTCCGTCGTGGCGCCAATCATAATAACGGTGCGGTTCTCAACCGCATGCAGCAAGGCATCCTGCTGCGACTTAGAGAAGCGATGAATCTCGTCGATGAAAAGAATGGTGCGACGGTCATACGTATTCAGGCGCGTCTTTGCCTCGTCAATCACGCGGCGCAAGTCCTTCACGGTGCCCGTCACGGCGCTGACCTCAACAAACTCGCTCTTGGTATGGTTAGCAATAATGTGGGCCAGCGTCGTCTTGCCCGTACCGGCTGGCCCGTACAGAATCACACTCGATAGCACGTCGTGCTCAATCGCGGCACGCAGCCATGAGCCCTTACCGACGGCCTTTTGCTGGCCCACATACTCGTCGAGCGAATTGGGGCGCATGCGCACCGCGAGCGGCGCATTTTTAAAGGAACGCTCGCGCGTTGAGGCAGAAAAAAGGTCGTCCATAGCCATCCTGTACATCAATCAAAATCGTTGTTGACCAACAGTATACCGAAAGGATACGAACTACCGTTCGTTAATATAGGTACGGTGTGGAAACTTCAAGCCCGGGAACAGCTTGCTCGTCAGCTCGCAGAAATAGCCGTCTGTCATGCTCGCGATGTAATCCACCACCGCTTGATCCTTGTCGTCCTGCCAGGTATAGGTGCGATCGTAGTAGGAAAGCTGCTGTTCAATGCGCGAAATATGATGCTTAAAGATATACGAAGACTCGTCGCCTTCGTATATATCCTGCAGGCAACGGTCGTAGAGTTTTTCGAATGCCTCGCGCAACTCCGCCTCGGAATCGCCCTCGATGCCGCCCTTGCTGTAGATCTTCTCGTAGTTCTCGCGCTTGGCCCGGCGGATTTCCTCAAACAGGTCCTCGCTCATCTCGATACGCGGTTTACCGTAACTATGTTCCACGATATCGATGGAGGCGTGTGTGAGGATCCAACTGTTGTAGGCACCGCCCCGGTCATCATCAAAAGCGTCGGGCGAAAGCAGGCCCGCCGCGATCGCATCCTGACGGTCACGACCGACGTAGGCGAGGATGTCCGAAATGCGAACGACGCAGCCCTCGAGCGTCATGGGACGCAGGTGCTCAATAGCGCCATAGCCTGTGGCGATACAGTCCTCAACCGTCTGATCGAACTGGTCAAAGGAGCTCATGTCCGAGAGCTCAAACACACGCTGCTCGTACTCGCCGTTATGGCATAGAACGCCGTCGAGCGTCTGGAGTGACACGTTGCGGCCGTACAGCGCGTCGAGCACGCGGACCGACTGCACGTTATGGAAAAAATAACGCCTCGTACGCTCATGATAGATATCGTTGAGGAAGCGCTCGCCGGCATGGCCGAAAGGCGTGTGTCCCAAGTCATGACCCAGGCCAATCGCCTCGATCAGATCGCAATTGAGCCCCAGGGCGCGACCGATATCGCGCGCAATGCGGGAGACAAGCTGCACGTGCAGGCCACGACGCGACAGGTCGTCGTTGCTGCGAAAACTGAAGACCTGTGTTTTGCCTGCATAACGCGTGTACGCCGGAAGATGAAGAATCTTTTCGGTATCGCGAATAAATGCCGGACGCATCAGCGTGCCCTCGTCCGCTGCTCGCTCAACACGACGAATGACCTGCTCGTCGTTGCAACGACACGGGTTGACGGCACCCGAAGCACGATCGGCGGAAATGCGCTCGACGAGTTCGGGCGACAACGCCGCGGGAATGCGGTCCATGCGCGCCTTAATGACGGCCGTTTCTTGATTAGTTGCCATGGCATGCTCCTTAAGTAGGATGCGCAATCGGTTACAATGTGCAGCCCACGACCTCGATTATGGCAAAAATCGGCACCAAAAACGGGAGTAATGGCAGGGAGCGCGATTTTGCGATGAGACAGGCGGCGGCAAGGGCCAGGAGCGCGACGGCAAATGCCACGATGCCGCCCATAGGGTCGAGCGTGCAAAGCGCGAAAAGTGCCTTAGCATCTCCCATGCCGATGCCCGGGGTTTGGCGAAGACGACGCCAGAGGGACTCAGTCAGCACGAGAGCAAGATACACGATGACAGCAAGACCTGCGTGGTCAAGCGCTGTGTTCAAACCGAGATCGAACCAAACACCCGCTAACGCCGCCACCGCACACGCGCCGGCAAGCGAATTCGGGAACCGCCGATCACGAGCATCGATAACGGCGCCAGCAATCGCAAACAACCAAAATGGGATATAGACCATCGAACGCCTCCTCGAGTTACATCGCATAAACAAAAACCACCACAAAGGTGCCTGTCCCCTTTGTGGTGGTTTTGGTGGTGATTATTTGGCGCCTTGCATGACCTCGTCAAGGGTGACGTTGACGGCGTGCTGCGTCGGAACCCAGTCGACCTTCAGGAACAGCGCAGCCACCGTGATGGGGATATAGCTGAACATAAAGATCGGGAAGGTAAACAGGTTAGTCACCAGGCGCCACTTTTGCGCGCAGTGAATATGCTTGTACTCAAAGATAGTCGTGAGCAGCGCCAGGATGAAGAAAGTCTGATACATCATGGCGAAGGTCATAATGAGCGAAGCGGCGCACGCCTGCATCTCGACTTCGGTTGCCAAGAAACCATGCGAAAGGCCACCCACAATCAAGAACGTCGCATTAGCGAGCATCGAGATCAAGGACAGCAGCATACCCGGGGCGATGGTCATAAACATGTCGTAGGCGGCAAAGCGATGATAGCGGAAGGTCGATTTGACCAGGTGCTTACCGTAGGTAAAGAACACCTGGTAGAAGCCCTTGGTCCAGCGCATGCGCTGTTTCCAGGACGCCTTAAACGTCACGGGCTGTTCGTCAAAGAACTCCGCCGGCGCATAACCGATGCGAATGCCGTGAATGGCACAGAACGTAGTGAACTGGATGTCCTCGGTCAGCGTATGGAACTGCCAGCCGTGCATGCCCTCAATTACGCTGGCGGAGATGAGGTAGCCCGAACCAGAGACGGCACAAGACGTCTTGCAGATGTTGCGCGCGTTGTTGAGGAAGCGGGCCTCACGCAGATACCAGGTGGCATTCGCTGCCGAGATCCACGAGCTGCCGAAGTTCTTGGAGTTACGATAGCTCGTAACCACATGGAAGCCCTGGTCAAAGGCATCATTCATCTTGGAGACGTAATCGCGGGAGATAACGTTGTCGGCATCGAAGATAAAGTAGCCCTCAAACGTGTCGGGATACTCGTTGAGAATGCGATCGAAACCAAAGTCCATGACCCAGCTCTTACCCTTGCGGGCCAGGTCGTTGCGCTCATAAACGATGGCGCCTGCCTCGCGCGCGAGCTGCGCCGTATTATCGGTGCAGGCATCGGCGACCACGAAGACCTCGATAAGCTCGGACGGATAATCCTGGTCCTTGATGGAGCGAACGAGGTTGGCGATCACGGCCTCCTCGTTATGCGCCGCGATAAAAAAGGCATAGCGGTGGAGTTTTTTGGCCTTGGGAGGCGCGACCTCGCCACGAAGAGCGCCAATGACAAAGAAGACCACCTGGTACAGAAAGCAGACCGTGAGTAGCGTAACCACAATCTGGTTAAAGATCACGATGGGCGTGTTTGTTTGTAAAAAGGCGAGCATACAGGCTCCCGAGAACGCGTTACGTAAACAACCGTATATCTTACCGTAGGCTAACCGAGTTCAAGAAACCACCTAATACTGGTTAGGCTTCGAGCAGACCGAGCTGCGGAACGATTTCATCGCCGGCGGCAGTGCGGCCGAGCGAGCGCGGGGCTAGGTCATCCAGAACGGCGGCGAGATCCCACGGCAGCTCATCGCGGCACTCAATGCGCTCCCCCGTCACGGGATGATCGAACGCCACACGCCAGGAATGGAGGAATTGCCTGGTCAAACCCTGGTCGGCACGCGCATCGCACTTACCGTAGAGCGGATCGCCCACGCAGGCGTGGTTGATATGGCGCATGTGCACGCGAATCTGATGCGTGCGACCCGTAAACAGGTGGCACTCGACGAGCGTATAGCCATCGTCAAAACGCGTGGAATCGAAGCGCTCGAGGACCCTAAAGGTCGTAATGGCCTGGCGCGCGAAAGGATCGTCCGAAACCGCCATCTTGACACGGTCGCGCGTAGAACGGGCAATGCCGGTGTTAATGGTGCCCTCGTCCATGGCAATGTGGCCGTGGACGAGCGTAATGTAGCGGCGGTCGAGCGTGCGCGTGCGGATGAGATTCTGGAGCGCGCGCTGGGTGTCGTCGTCTTTTGCCGCGAGCATAAGGCCCGAGGTGTCACGATCCAGACGATGCACGATGCCGGGGCGGTCCTCACCCTGCACGGTGCCCAGATGGTCAATGCCACAGTGATAGACCAAGGCGTTCGCAAGGGTGCCGCTCTCGTGGCCATGGGCGGGATGGCACACCAGACCGCGCTGCTTGGAGAGCACGATGAGGTAGTCGTCCTCGTAGCGGATATCGAGGGGAATGGCCTCGGGAATCACATCGGTGGGATCGTGCGGCTCGGGCAAATCGACCGAAATACGGTCGCCGGAGCGCACGGCATACTTTTTTGACAAACAGGTCTCGCCGTTCACGATTACGGCGCCGCCCTCGATCAGATGCGCGCAGGCAGAGCGCGTAGGGCAGCCGTCATTGGCGCCCAGATAGGCGTCAAGGCGCTGACCAGCGGCATCGTCGGCAACAAGGATATGGATGTCGGCCATTAGCGCTCATTCCTTTCGCGAATCTTGCGGGCACGCTCCCCACGCTGCTTGGCTTTGCGCTTGGCGCGGGCCTCGTCACGAGCGTTAAGCTCGGCGGTCGCATCGACCTCACGGGCCGCGGGGCTCAAGAACATGTAGCCAAAGAGGGCAAGCACGACGCCTACGGTGATGCCGATATCGGCCACATTGAAGACGGGGAAGTCGATGAAGGTGGTGGCAATAAAATCAGTCACGAAGCCAAAGGCCAAACGATCGATAGCGTTGCCGATAGCACCGCCCGCAACCATCGCCATGCCCACAACCTCAAGATGGGCGAGCTGGGGTGCACGAACGAGGTACACGGCAATAGCGATAATGACCGCCAACGCCAGCGCGGCAAACGCGATGCCATGCCCCTCGCCCATGCTAAAGGCAGCACCGATATTGCGGATAAACATAAAGTCGATAACACCGGGGATGACGGTCACATGCAAAGAGTCGCCCACGGCACGAACCGCAAGCTTGGTCAGCTGGTCAACAAGCAGCACAACCAGCGCCACCCCACCAGCAGCACCCAACCGCCAACGCAAAGGCGGCGTCATATCCGCACCACGACCCAAAGAAATCCCCTACCCTCAGATAATCAAATTCCGTTTAACGCAAATAACCATCTTATATTGCCACACGCAGAGCGCACGACACATTCGCTAACGTCAGATAAATAACCAGCATAAAAGAAAGCGGCATTCCGAAAAACAGAATGCCGCTTTTATTCAACGGGGCAAATGGGCGGAAGGCGTCCAAATTCTCCCTATAACTAAAATGCCGAGTTACCGTGCCTTAAAGGGCATTCGCGCACCTCTTACAGATATGAGCGTGGCCGTTGTACTCGCCGACGGTGGTGCGGTAGTTCCAGCAACGGTCGCAGCACTCGCCCTCGGCAGCCTCGATGGCAACGGAGAGCTCCTCGCCCTGGGTCAGTTCAACAGCGGAGACGATGTAGAACTCGGCCAGGTCGACGGCCTTGTCGCCGGTCAGCAGCGCGTACATCTCGGCGGGAACGACCGCCTTGACGCGGACCTGCTGGCTCTTGGTGAAGGTGCCGGCGGAGCGGGCGTCCTCAAGGGCCTTGGTCACGGCGCTACGGAGCTCGAGTGAAGCCTCGAGCACGCCCTCAAACTCATTGGCCTCGTCGATCGTGATGGGCGACTTGTACCAATCGAGCAGCGCGGCGTACTTCTGATGATCGACGCAGCCGGCGGGCGCATAGGCCATGGCCTCGTCGACCGTGTAGGACAGGATCGGCTGCAGGTCGCGCATGAGCATCGAGAAGAGCTCGGCCAGCACGGTTTGGGCGCTGCGACGCTCGAGCGAGCCGGGCTTCTCGCAGTACAGACGGTCCTTCAGGGCGTCGAGGTACACGTTGGAAAGCTCGGTCACCACGAAGTCGTAGAGTGCACGGTAGGCACGCGGGAACTCGTAGCTGGCGTAGGCGTCGTCAACCTCGGCCTGGACCTGGGTCAGGCGGGCAACCATGAGCTTGTCGAGCGGCAGCAGGTCGGCAAAGGCGACGCCGTCGGTCTCGGGCTCAAACTGACCCTCGAGCTCGGAGAGCAGGAAGCGCAGCGTGTTGCGGAAACGACGGTAGGCATCGGACGTACGGGCGAGAATCTCGTGGTCGATGGACACGTCGGAGCTGGTATCGACGGATGCAACCCACAGGCGGATGATGTCGGCGCCCATCTCGTCGCAGACCTTGTTGGGGTCGATGACGTTGCCGAGCGACTTGGACATCTTGCGGCCCTGTCCGTCGAGCGTGAAGCCCTGCGAGACGACCGCCTTGTACGGAGCATGGCCGTTGGCGCCCACCGAGGTGAGCAGCGAGCTCTGGAACCAACCGCGGTGCTGGTCGGAGCCCTCGAGGTACACATCCGCCGGATACTCCAGCTCGGGACGGTACTCGCAGACGGCCTTCCAGGAGACGCCGGAATCCCACCACACGTCGAGGATGTCCTTATCGGCCTTGAGGTGATGGCCACCGCACTTGGGGCAGACGCAGGCCTCGCCAAGATAGCTCTTGGGAGCGTCGGTGAACCAGGCGTCGGAGCCCTTCTCGTGGAAGAGCTTGATGACGGCGTCGAGCGTGGCGTCGTTCATGACCTTCTCGCCGCAGTCGGCGCAGGTGTAGCTGGGGATAGGCACGCCCCAGTTGCGCTGGCGGCTGATGCACCAGTCGGGACGCTGCTCGACCATGGCGCCGATGCGGTTTGCCGCGTGGGCCGGATACCACTTGACGTTCTCACGGACCTCCTTGCCGGCCTGCTCGCGCAAACCGGTCTTGTCCATCGAGACAAACCACTGGTCGGTAGCACGGAAGAGCACCGGGTGCTTGCAGCGCCAGCAGTGCGGATAGCTGTGCGTGATCTTCTTCTCGAGGACCAGGGTGCCGCGCTCGCGCAGGAACTCGATGATGTGCGGGTTGGCCTCGTCGGTATCCATGCCACTGAAGGGGCCACCGGTACCAAACTCCTCGCCGGTGTAGAACTTGCCGTCGTCATCGACCGGCATGCAGATGTCGGTGATGCCCTCCTTGAGGCAGGCAAAGTAGTCATCGACGCCGTGACCGGGCGAGTTGTGGACGATACCGGTACCGTCATCGACACCGACGTAATCGGCCAGCAGCGCCACGCCCTCAACGCCGTCAAAGATCGGCTGCTTGTAGTGGATGTGGTGGAAGGTCTCGGCGGGAACCACGTAGGGCTTGCCGTCGACCATGACCGGGGTGTACTCCCAGCCAAACTCCTCGCAGCACTTGGGAGCAAGGTCCTCGAGCATGACCTCGGCGCGGCCGTCGTGCTCAACGGCGACATAGGCGGCGCCGGGCTTGAGGGAAACGGCCTGGTCGGAGGGGATGGTCCACGGCGTGGTCGTCCAGATGATAAAGTCGACCGGCCCGTCGAAGCCCTCGAGACCGGCGGGCTTGGAAGTCATCTCAAAGCGCACGAAGATGGACGGGCTCGTCTCGTCGGAGTACTCAATCTCGGCCTCGGCCAGCGCGGTGTGGCAGTGCTTGCACCAGTGAACCGGCTTGTGGCCGCGATAGATCATGCCCTTATCGAACATGGCCTTAAAGACCTCGATGTCGGCGGCGTCATGCTGGTGATAGAGCGTCAAATAGGGGTTGTCCCAGTCGCCGAGCACGCCCAGACGACGGAAGCCGGCCTTCTGCAGCTCGATGTTCTCGACAGCGAACTTGTTGCAGAGCTCACGGATCTTGGCCGTGGAGGTCTGGTTGAACTTCTCGGTGCCGAGCTTCTCCTCGACCTTGTGCTCGATCGGCTGACCGTGGCAGTCCCAACCGGGAACATAGGGAACCTCATAGCCCTGCATCATCCAGTAGCGGTTGATCATGTCCTTGGAGATCTTGTTCATGGCGTGGCCGATGTGGATCGGACCGTTGGCGTACGGAGGGCCGTCGTGCAGCACGAACTTCTTGTGAACCTCGTTCTTCTTTAGAACCTGCTCATAGACCTTGTTGTCCTGCCAGTCCTTGAGTCGCTTGGGCTCGGACTTGGAAAGACCGGCACGCATGGGAAAACCGGTCTTGGGCAGATTCATCGTCTGCTTGTACTCGTTTGCCACGGTACCCCTTTCATGTCGTGGGCGCACACGCCCGTTGGGCACCAAAAAAGCGCCCGTCCCTACAAGCTGGGACGAAGCGCCACAAACGGGCTGCACGCCCGCAAAAGCTCTTCGCTTAACCACCCAGCTTAGATGCCCTCGCCCGCGTCGCCGCGCGCTCGCATCCGTTACTCGGCTGGTCTGTATCGACGACCATCTCGGCGATGTCTACTAAGACGTGCCTGTGCGGCACGTCCGTTGGGACCGCAGCTCCGGGGTGATTTTCATCGGTCGCATGCACGGGTTCTCAGCGCTCCCCGCTCTCTGTAGCATGCGGACGGCCGACTACTCGTCCCCATCAACGCTTATGCGCTGTATGGTAGCACGGTCAACGCCGGCGAAAAACCCTCAACATCGGTTTCATACTTTAGAAACTTCTCGCGATCGTAAGCACTCACTTGGAGCAAAATACCTGAAAGCACTTTATCTAACGAAAGAAGGCTGCTATGCGCACGATTGGAATGAGCGACTACACCGTCGGCGAGGACTGCTTTGACGAGCTGCCCGGCGCACTGGACGAGTACGGAGCGACCAAGGTCGCGATTATCGGTGGTAAACGAGCACTGGCAGCGGCGCTTCCCGGTATCGAAGCGGCGCTGAAGGGCACCGACGTCGAGATTCTGGAGACGCGCGTCTACGGCACCAACAGTACGCGCGCCAATATCGCCAAGGTTGTGAACTCCCCTGCCTGCCAAGAAGCCGACGTTCTTATCGCATGCGGCGGCGGCAAGGCGCTCGACACCGTCAAGACAGCGGCCATCGAGCTCAAGAAGATCGTCTTTACGGTACCGACGATCTGCTCCAACTGCTCGGCCGCGACCGCCATTGCCGTTGTCTACAACGACGACGGCTCGCTCGAGGGCTATTCGTACCCAAACCGCCCCGCGCACATCTTCATCAACCCCAAGATCATCGCCGAGGCTCCGGCGGAGTACTTCTGGGCGGGCGTGGGCGATGCCCTGTCCAAGCAGCCCGAGGTCGAGTACGCCACGAGCGCCGGCAACCTGGAGCACACCGCCGGACTTGGCCTGGCACTCGCCCACACCTGCTCCGAGCCGCTGTTTACCTATGGCGTGCAGGGTCTAGAGGACGTGCGCCAGGACCTGTCGAGCGAGGCCGTCAAGCAGATCGCGCTCGACATCGTGGTCAACACGGGCTATGTCTCGAACCTGACCAACCAAAACGATTACTACTACAACTCGAGCGTGGCGCATGCGTTCTACAACGCCACGTGCAGCATCCCGCGCGAGGGCTCCTACCTGCACGGCGAGGTCGTGAGCCTGGGCGTGCTCGTGCTGTTTGCCTATACGGGCGATACCGAGAACCTTGAGCGCTACGCCGCCTTTAACAAGCAGATGGGGCTGCCCGTGACGCTTGAGCAGGTCGGCCTTTCCGAGGCCGATATCCCTGCCCTGTGCGAGTTCGCACACGCCACCAACGAGTGGAAGCAAGGCAATCCCGAGCCTTTCACCGACGAAAAGTTCGCCGCCGCCATCAAGGCCGCCAACGCCTACGGCCACACGCTCTAGCTCTAGGCCAAAACCGCCACAAAGGGGACAGGCACCTTTGTGGTGGTTTTATATTGCTCCAGTATTCAGTTCGTACTCGAACCCGATTCTTTACGAGAAAGGGTTCGGGTACGTTTTTTGTTTATCGGAGGTTCTGCGGAAGGACTACTCGG
>URKC01000074.1:0-10569 GCA_900548295.1 uncultured Collinsella sp. | reverse complement strand
TCGCATAGGCGTCGCCGCGCTTGCAGGTGTTGCCGGTAACGCTGAGGATCTCTCCGTCGTCGTTGAGCTCAACGGAGATCTGGCAGCCCATGGGGCAGGCGACACAAATAATATCTTTTACCATGATT
The DNA here is from genome assembly GCA_900548295.1 of uncultured Collinsella sp. GTDB lineage: Bacteria > Actinomycetota > Coriobacteriia > Coriobacteriales > Coriobacteriaceae > Collinsella. Next base: position 10,441 of record URKC01000074.1, on the reverse strand, counting down.
ATTCCTCCACCTGAATTTCGATTATGCCGTTCTCATCAAAGTTCTTGAGCATGTCGCTCTTGATGATGACGTTCTCCATCTCGCCGGGAGCGAGTCTCGGGCGCTTCTTACTGATGAGCGTCTCACCGTTGTATGTGACAACGACCTTGGCATTCTTGTGAACGTCGCCGACTCTGAAGAAGAGCTTGACATCCTCGTCCTCGCCGAGGGCTATCTTCTGCGGTACGATGTAACGCACGCCGTTGATGCCTCTGGTCTTGACGTATTTCTTCTCTTTGTTTCCGCCGTTCTTTATGTATCTCGCTGCGCCCTCGCCGGCCGTCTGGCTCTCAAGGGTAACGAAGTCAACAAGATCGTGAACGTGCAGCACGTTGCCGCAGGCAAAGATGCCCGGCACGCCCGTCTGCAAGCTCTGGTCCACCACGGCGCCGCGCGTACGTGGGTCCAGCTCCACGCCTGCGGCAACCGAAAGCTCGTTCTCGGGAATCAGCCCCACCGAAAGCAGCAGTGTGTCGCACGGAACGATGCGCTCGGTCCCGGGAATGGGTGCAAGATGCTCGTCGACTTGGCTCACCTCGACAGCCTCCACGCGATCGTGTCCAATCACGCGCGTGACCGTGGTCGACAGATGCAGCGGAATGCCAAAGTCGTCCAGGCAGTTCTTGACGTTGCGGCGCAGGCCGTTGGCGTACGGCATGAGCTCGTACACGCCCTCGACCGAAATCCCCTCGAGCGTGCAACGGCGCGCCATGATCAGCCCGATGTCACCCGAGCCCAAAATGACGGCGCGCGAGCCGGGTTTAAGGTTTTCGATATTGATGTATCGCTGCGCCAGGCCCGCCGTAAACACACCGGCGGGACGACTGCCGGGGATCTTGATCTCGCTGCGGGTGCGCTCACGGCAACCCATGGCAAGGACGACCGCGCGCCCGGTGAGCTGCAACATGCCGGCGGGGCTCATGAGCGTGACGGTATGGACCTCGGTGTCTTCTGCAGGCTCGCCTGAATCAATCCCAAGCACCATGCTGCCCAAGAACAGCGCAATGTCGGTTGCGTGCACCTGGTCGATAAAGCGCTGCGCGCACTCGGGACCGGTGAGCTCCTGTTTAAAGTGCGACAGGCCAAAGCCGGGGTGGATGCACTGGCGGAGGATTCCGCCCAGGTGCTGTTCGCGCTCCACGATGGCCACGCGTGCTCCGGCCTTATGCGCGGCCAGCGCTGCAGCCATGCCGGCGGGGCCTCCTCCGATGACGACCACGTCGAAGGCCTGCGTTGCTACCGACGCTATGGTTCCGGCCTCTGCGCGTTTGTTGCGCATATCAAACGTCGCCATTCTAGCGCACCCCCTTCAGTGGTCCCTCGACCAGCCAAGATCCAGCATCTTCCAACAGCACTTCGCTGGGGTCGCAGCCCAGCTCGCGGGCAAGGATCGCAACCACGCGGCTCTGGCAAAAGCCGCTCTGGCACCGACCCATGCCCGCACGGCAGCGCCGCTTGACGCCCTCGACCGAAACCGCACCCGGGCGGCGTCGAATCGCGGCCACGATCTCGGCCTCGGGCACTGTCTCGCAGCGGCAGACGATCTGCCCCCATGCAGGGTCGGACTCAATGAGCTCCTCCTTGCGTGCAAGCGGCGTACGGTCGAAGTCGTCCGGCGCGTGTCGAATCGGATCCCAATCGGCCCGTTCGCGCAAAGCAACGCCCGCCTCGCGCATCACGTGCTCCATGCGCTCGGCAATGGCCGGCGCGCTCGCCACGCCTGGCGACTGAATGCCCGCCGCCTGGAACAGGCCTGGCACCACGGCGGACTGCCCAATAAAGAAGTCGTTCGTTCCCTTTATGACCGGACGCCCGCCGGCAAACGCGCGTACCACGCGACGCGTGTCCAGATCGGGCACCAGCTTGCGTGCTCCCGTCAGCAGCGCGTTCACATCGCTTGCGTAGGTCTGCGTGTCGCCCGGCTCGCGCACGGCAGCCGTCGCGGTGATCACGGTGTTGCCGTGGACCGTGCCCGTGACGATTACGCCCTTGGACACTGGCGTGGGCACGGGGTAGAGCGGCATGAGCGCGCGCGGCTCCTTGTCCAGCACCACGATGTTGCCCTGGCGCCAGACCATCTGGAACTCCTCGGCGCCCGCCATATGCGAGATGTCCGCTGCACCGTTGCCCGCGGCGTTGATCAGATAGCGGCAGCGCACATCGCCGACAGGCGTCACCAGCGTAAAGCGCGCGGCTCCGTCATCCGAGCCGGCAACTTCAATTGCTTCCACCGGTGCGGAGCGCATAAACGTCACCCCGTTGGCGACGGCGTTCTCCAGCGCGGCGATGGCGACCTCAAAGGGATCGACAAAGCCAGTCGAGGGGCACCATAGCGCGCATGTTGCGTCGGCGCTGGCACGCGGTTCCAGCTCGTGGATGCGCTCGGGTCCGACAATCGACAGCTCGGGTACGCCGTTCGCCAGCCCGTTGCTGCGCAGCTTCTCCAGGTGTGCGCGGTCTTCGTCGTTAAACCCCAGCACCATCGACCCGGTGCGGCGGAACAAAAATCCAAGCTCCTGGGCCCAGGTGCCATACAGCTCGCAGCCGCGAGCGTTGACCTGCGCCTTTACGGTTCCCGGCGCCGGATCGTAGCCGGCGTGCACCAGGCCGCCGTTGGCCTTCGACGCGCCCAGCGCGATATCGTTGGCCGCCTCGACTACGCAAATGGACAGGTCATAGCGCGCGAGCTGCCGCGCGATGGCGCACCCGGTTATGCCCGCGCCCACAATCGCGATATCAAACGTTTCCGTCACAGTGCCTCCCAGATTAGTTGACAGGCTGTCAATAGGACTATCCTACGGTCTGCACGCCCCCAGTACGGCGGCAATGCGGCGAACAGCCCCACTGCATCCGCCAACGGCAGGCGTGGGCCGGCTCAGCACGGATGCCGGCCACGTTAGAACGCGAGATCTTCCCGCCCAACCTCGCGGTCTGCGCCGTTACCTGTTACAGATTGAGATGTTGAGTCCACAGGCGCACGTTCTTCTCGATCTGTAACAGTAAGAACTGTTTTTGGGTTCCAGATGTTACAGTTCGAGATTTAAGTCGGGGAGAGAATGGTTTGTCTAAATCTGTAACATCTGGGACTGTATTTGCCGAGTAACTGTTACAGATTGAGACATTCGGTGCGGACGGTTTTCTTTGTCTCGATCTGTAACAGTTAGCTGAGGATTTGGGTTCTAGATGTTACAGATTGAGCCAAACCTTCCGACGGATTTTGAAGGTCTCGATCTGTAACAGTAAGAGAGGAAATTCGGCCTCAGTTGTTACATATCGAGATTGAAGTCGGGGAGGGACTTCTGTTTCTCGGTCTGTAACATCTAGACCAGGATTCCGCTCCCACCTGTTACAGATTGAGATGTTTGTGTCCGCACCAGCCCCGCCCCTAGCCGTGGTCCCATATAAACAAACCCCGTGGTAAACTTGACCGGACTGTTAATATTCCGAAAGGTACACCCAAATGTCCAAGTACATCTCCGAGCTCATGTCGCCGCAGCTTATGGGCGTCGTCTATGCCTTCGTTGGCTTTATCATCGCCCTGTATGTGCTGTCGGTCGTCTATGTGTTCATCGACGCTCGCCGCCGCGGCGCCAGCGCCTACGTGGCATGGGGCATCATCGCCCTCATCCCGTTTGTGGGCCTCATCGCCTACCTGGTCCTGCGCCCGCACTCCTACGCGGCCGACCGCGAGGAGCAGGAGCTGGACATGGCCCTGCGCGAGCGCCAGCTTGCCCAGTATGGCACCTGCCCGCAGTGCGGCGCCCCCATCGAGAAGGACTTTGTCGTGTGCCCGGTGTGCGATACCCAGGTTCGCAACGTGTGCCCCAGCTGCCATCGCCCGCTCGATGCGCACTGGAAGGTCTGCCCCTACTGCCGAACTCGCATCCAGTAACGCATCCATCGCCGGGCCGGCCGTAAGCTACGGACGCCGCACGCGCCGCAAGCCACACGCGCAACCCGCCCCACACGATGAAGCATGCGTAGAAAATCGCCCGCCGTGCCATTAAGGTGCGGCGGGCGCTTGTATACCAAGGCAACCTGCCTATAATGATGCAAGTCAAAAACGCCGAGCGCATCGCACGCACTTGCATCAGGCATCCGAGAGGAGAAAACATACCCATGAAGGCACTCTACAATGACGGTTCGGTGGCCGAGCTCCCGCAGGACGAGGTCACGCACGTCATCCGCCACTCTGCCGCGCACATCATGGCGCAGGCCATCAAGCGCCTCTATCCCGAGGCCGACTTTGCCTACGGCCCCGCGACCGACAACGGTTTTTACTACGACGTCGACCTGCCCGAGGGCGTCAAGATCAGCGAGGACGACTTCCCCGCGATCGAGGCCGAGATGAAGAAAATCGTCAAGGAGAACCTCAAGTTTTCCGTGTACGAGAAGCCCCGCGCCGAGGCCATCGCCCTTATGGAGGAGCGCGGCGAGAAGTACAAGGTCGAGCACATCGGCGACCTGGACGACGACGCCCGCATTACCTTCTACCAGCAGGGCGACTACATCGACATGTGCGTCGGCCCCCACATCTGCTACACCAAGGCCCTCAAGGCCTTTAAGCTCACCGGCGTCTCGGGCGCCTACTGGAAGGGCGACAAGGACAACAAGATGCTCACCCGCATCAACGGCGTCGCCTTTGCCACCAAGGAAGAGCTCGACGAGCACATGCACATGCTGGAGGAGGCCAGGAAGCGCGACCACCGCAAGATCGGTCGCGAGATGGACCTCTTTATGATGCGCGACGAGGCCCCCGGCTTCCCGTTCTTCCTGCCCAACGGCATGATCCTTAAGAACGCGCTGCTGGACTACTGGCGCGAGATCCACCACAAGGCCGGCTACGTGGAGATCTCCACGCCGCTCATCATGAACAAGCAGCTGTGGAAGACCTCGGGTCACTGGGACCACTACAAGGACAACATGTACTCCACCGTCATCGACGACGAAGAGTACTGCATTAAGCCCATGAACTGCCCGGGCGGCGTGCTGGTGTACGCCTCCAAGCCGCACTCCTATCGCGAGCTGCCCATCCGCGCCGGCGAGATTGGCCTGGTGCACCGCCACGAGCTGCGCGGCGCCCTGCACGGCCTGTTCCGCGTGCGCTGCTTTAACCAGGACGACGCCCACCTGTTTGTGCGTCCCGACCAGCTGACCGACGAGATCGTGGGCGTGGTTAACCTCATTGATTCCGTGTACCAAAAGTTTGGCTTTAAGTATCACGTTGAGCTTTCCACCCGCCCCGAGGACTCTATGGGTTCGGACGAGGATTGGGCTCGCGCCGAGGAGGGCCTGCGCACCGCTCTGGAGAAGCTGGGCATGGACTACGAGGTCAACGAGGGCGACGGCGCCTTCTATGGCCCCAAGATCGACTTCCACCTGGAGGATTCGCTCGGTCGTACCTGGCAGTGCGGTACCGTCCAGCTCGACTTCCAGATGCCGCTCAACTTTGACCTGGAGTACGTGGACGCCGACGGCACCAAGAAGCGCCCCATCATGCTGCATCGTGTGTGCTTTGGCTCCATCGAGCGCTTCATTGGTATTCTGATTGAGCACTTTGCGGGCAAGTTCCCCACCTGGCTGGCTCCCGTTCAGGTCAAGGCACTTCCGGTTTCCGAGAAGAGCCGTGACTACGCTCATGAGGTGTGCGCCAAGCTGGAGGAGGCCGGCATTCGCGTGGTCTGCGATGACCGCGACGAGAAGATCGGTTACAAGATTCGCGAGGCCCGCAGCATCGACCGCGTGCCCTACATGCTCATCCTGGGCGAGAAGGAGGTTGAGGCCGGCAACATCTCCGTCCGCGATCGTTCCAACGAGACCGTTCAGATGGGCGTTGACGAGTTTGTGGCCAAGGTGCTCGAGGAGATCAAGACTCGCGCCTAAGGCAACCCAACAGAAACAACGAAAGGCGACCGTCCACAAAGGGCGGTCGCCTTTTTTAATGCCAAAACGAGAAAAAGCCGCTGGTAGAGCGCCTTTTTTGTTGTGCAAAAAGGTACAGGTTTTTGTAGAGGGCTATGGAGATTTGTCCTTTCGCGCCGCAATTTGTGCAATCTGGGAAAACAGTCCGAATTAACTTGTATAATGGCTCGCGTCGAAAGATAAAAAAACCTGTACTTTTGCGACTGCGCCTAGCTGCGAGCGAGAAGATGTTCTAAACGCCCCGGTATTTGCGTGCGTCGCAAAGCCAGAAAAGGGGGCGAGAGATGGAGCAGACAACGCGGCGCCAAGAGCAACTGCCGGGCGCATTCAACGGCGCAACTACCAACAGCCAGCATGGCCGCGTCCGCTGGTATCTGGTCCACACCCCCAACGGTAAAGAGCGCGAGACCTGCGAAAAGGTCCGCCGTATTATCCCGCACGATCTGATGCAGGACGCTTTTGTGATGCAAAAGGAGTTCTGGTTTAAGCGGGACGGCGCCTGGTCGCTCCAAACCAAACCCATGTACAAGGAATATTTCTTCGTCGCCACGCACGATGCCGCAGCGCTCGATAGGGCTTTGGCTCAACTGAGCTTTGGCTGCCGCATTGCCGGCAGCAGGGAGCGGGCCTATGCGCCCATGCCGGACGATGCACAGGACTGGTACCGCAGCGTGCTGGACGACGACGGAGTGGTGCGCAACAGCGTGGCGCGCATAGAAGATGGCGTGCTGCACATAGAGCAGGGTCCACTTGTGGGGCAAGAGGCCCGCGTTAAAAAGGTCGACCGTCATAAGCGCTGGTGCCTGGTGGACGTGGGCGAAGGCGTCTCCGCTTTTAGGGAGCTGCTTCCGCTGGACGTTCCCAGCAAAACGTAAGGGATACGTTGCACCGGCAATTTATTTGGTTTTTGAATTTGTGGATTTGGGGGGGGGTTCCTGGGGACAGGAACGAAAGTTTTATTGTGACTGCTAAAGAAGTAACAGAGAATAATGCGCCCGTGGGGGCGACGCTCATTGCTCGGGCCATGGACCGGCGCAAGGGCACGGCGGGTGCTGGGGTCGGCTCCGCTGCAAACACGGGTGCGGTGAGCCTCCCGGGCTCGCCCGAGTTCGCTGCAGAGTCCCGTGCGCTCGACACGCGATCGCTTGGCTACCGCTTCGTGAAGCGCACGTTCGACATCGCGTTCAGTGCGTGCGTCTGCGTCGTGGCTCTTATCCCTGGCACGGTTCTTTGCGCGTTCATTGCGGCCGACACCAAGGGTGCTCCCATCTATGCGCACGAGCGGGCTGGGCGCTTCGGTCGCCCCATCCGCGTGCTCAAGTTCCGCTCCATGGTCGCCGACGCCAACGACGTGGAGAAGTACCTCAGCCCCGAGCAGATCGAGGAGTGGCACCGCGAGCGGAAGGTCACAAACGATCCCCGCATCACCAAGCTAGGCCGCGTCCTGCGCAAGACTTCCCTGGACGAGCTGCCCCAGTTCTTCAACGTGCTCGCGGGCCAGCTCTCCGTCATCGGCCCTCGCGCCATCACCTACGAGGAGCTCGGGAACTTTACGCACGAGCAACAGGTGCAGGTGCTTGCCGTCCCGCAGGGCATTACCGGTGCCTGGCAGTCGGGCCCGCGCAACCTCGCGACCTTCGAGAACGGCCTGCGCCAGGAGTTCGAGCTTGCCTACGCGAAGGGTGCCAGCCTCAAGGCAGACTGGAAGGTCTTCTTCAAGACCTTTGGCGTCATGTTCGGCAAGAAGAAGACGGGGAGGTAGCGCATGAGTGCTGACAAACCCCTCGTCTCGATCGTGGTGCCGACCTACAAGCGCTCTGACAGGATTCGCGTGGCCCTGGACTCAATCGCCGCGCAGGACTACGGCGCGGAGAACATCGAACTGATTGTAGTGAGCGACAATCGCCGAGACCGACGCGGCGGTCGCCCCCTATGCCGCGAGCCTTCCGCACTTTAGGCTGCTGCACACCTCCGGCCAGACCGGCGGCGGGGCGGCGCGCAACTACGCCTGCCGCCAGGCGACGGGCGAGTACCTCACGTTCCTCGACGATGACGACGAGTTCCTGCCTGACAAGGTGTCCACCCAGGTCGCCTTCATGCAGGAAAACTCCCTCGACATGAGCTGGCAGGATGTCTCGTGGTATGACGAACGTGGCCGGCTTGTGGAGCACCGCAGGCTCGACCATTGCGAGGACTTCTCCACCGAGGGTCTGCTGCGCGCGCACCTCCTAACGCCGATAAGCCCAACGGCCATCTATATGCTCAGGCGCGACCTGTTCGACCGCACTGAGGGTTTCGGCGAGGTGGCGACCGGCCAAGACTGGTGGCTGATGCTGCGCTGCATAGAGGCTGGCGCCCACATGGGCTACATGCCCGAGGTGCACGTGAGGCAGTACCTCCATTCCGGCGAGAGGCTCTCGCTTGGCAAGAACAAGGTAAACGGCGAGGTCGCAAGGCACGAGGTGGTGCGCGGCTACTACCCGCGCCTCAGCAAGAAGGATGTGCGCTACATCGAATTTCGCCACAACGCCGTGCTCGCCTTCGCTATGAAGCGCAGCAACCAGCCAGGCCAGGCTGTGATTTACGCCTTAAAGGCCATTGCCTCATCGCCCGCCGCCTGCGTCTCTGAGGCGCTGAAGTTCTTCGGCAAGGCGAAATCCTAACTATTTCATATGTGTGCCTGCTCTTAACGAAAGGTTGAATGATATGTCCGAAAAAATGAAGATAGCAGTCGCCGGCACCGGCTATGTGGGGCTCTCGTTGGCCGTTCTGCTCTCGCAGCACAACGAGGTGCGCGCGCTCGACATCGTCTCCGAGAAGGTAGAGAAGATTAACGCTTTTCAGTCGCCCATCCAGGACGACGAGATTGAGCTCTTCCTGGCCGAGGCTAAGGCGGGCACGAGGAAGCTCGACCTGCATGCAACCGTGGACGTCGCCGAGGCCTATACAGGCGCGGATTTCGCCATCGTGGCCACGCCAACGAACTACGACTCGGACCGCAACTTTTTCGACACCTCGTCTGTTGAAGCCGCAATTTCGGCAATCCGCTCGGTGAACCCGACGGCCTGGATTGTCATCAAGTCGACCATCCCTGTGGGTTACACTTCGTCGCTTCGCGAGACGCTTGGCGACAGCCGCATCATCTTCAGCCCCGAGTTCCTTCGAGAGAGCAAGGCGCTCTACGATAATTTGCACCCTAGCCGCATCGTTGTGGGCGCGCCCAAGGACGACGAGGAAGCTGTGAAGGCCGCAAAGACGTTTGCTGGGCTGCTCGCCCAAGGCGTCGGCCCCGCCGAGCTTGAGCGCACCAACCCTGATGGCACGACGGGCATCCCGCAGCTCGTTCTTGGTACCACCGAGGCGGAGGCCGTGAAGCTGTTCGCCAACACCTACCTGGCACTTCGCGTGGCGTACTTCAATGAGCTGGACACTTACTGCGAGATGAGGGGACTCAACACCAAGGACGTCATCGATGGCGTGTGCCTAGAGCCCCGCATTGGCTCCCACTACAACAACCCCTCCTTCGGCTACGGCGGCTACTGCCTGCCCAAGGACACCAAGCAGTTGCTGGCCAACTATAAGGACGTGCCTCAGAACCTTATCGAGGCCATCGTCGATGCCAACCGCACTCGCAAGGACTACATTGCAGACGAGGTACTGCAACTGCTGTGGGACAAGGTATACGAAGGCAAGGAGAAGCCCGTGGCGGGCGTGTACCGCCTGACCATGAAGTCGAACTCCGACAATTTCCGCGCCAGTTCCATCCAGGGCGTTATGAAGCGCGTGAAGGCCAAGGGAGTGCCGGTCGTTGTCTACGAGCCAACGCTGGACGCGCCGGAATTCTTCGGTTCCGAGGTGACGCATGACCTTGAGAAGTTCAAGGCCGAGTGCGACGTGATCATTGCCAACCGGTGGAGCGACGATCTGGCCGATGTTGCCGGCAAGGTGTATACCCGCGACCTATTCAAGAGGGATTAGTATTTGTGGCGATTACTGCTGATAAAAAAAAGAGACGGCTGCTCCTTCTGACGAGGAGGTTCCCCTTTAACCGCGGCGAGGTCGCCGCTGAGTCCTATCTCGAGAACGAGATAGGCGTTCTTTCGACCTATTTCGACGAGGTGCTCGCCGTGGGGACCGAGGCGCAGCCGGGTGACGCGCCCACCTGCGCGCTGCCGGGCAATGTGACGCCCCTGGCCTTGGGTTGCGGTAATACCTCCAAGGACAAGGCTTTGCTTGCAGTCAAAGGGATCGCGTTTCCCCTTTTGGGCGGTGCGGACGTTCGTGAGGCCTATGCCACAGAATCCGTTCATGGAATCGGAAAGCGCGTGTTTCGGGGCTACTTTGCCGCGAGGGCGAAGGCAAAGGCGGACGTGCTTGCGGAGGAACTGGTCCGCTTTGGCTTTGAGCCCACGCACATATACAGCTTTTGGCTTTACGACACCGCTTTGGTCGCTGCTTGGCTGACCGGCACGTACCCATG
>URKC01000073.1:0-10580 GCA_900548295.1 uncultured Collinsella sp. | reverse complement strand
AGCCGAAATCGAGCTTCCTCAATAGGAGCTACCGCGCCCGACCCCTCCCCACCGTGCGGACGCGCTTGCTTTTCCCGCGCGAGGCCACCCCAATCCCCTCGCGCGGGATTCTTATGAATTGTAGACATGTAATCAACCCATTACAGGAGGAAACATGCCCCAAATTAACCTCATGGAACTCGCCGAGCAGTCTTTTGGCACCTCGCTCGAGCAGCTCGACGACCGTCGCATTTACAAGCTGCTGGTCAAACTCGTGCAGGAGCGCTCCGCCGCCTGCCCGCTCAACAACGGCAAGAAAAAGCTCTATTACATTTCCGCCGAATTTTTGATCGGCAAGCTGCTCATCAACAACATGATCGACCTCGGCATCTACGACGAGGTTAAGGACCAGCTCACCGCCGCAGGCCACGACCTCAACAAGATCGAGGAGTTCGAGGTCGAGCCGTCGCTCGGCAACGGCGGCCTGGGCCGCCTGGCCGCATGCTTCCTGGATTCCATCGCCACGCTGGGCTTGACCGGCGATGGCGTGGGCCTCAACTATCACTACGGCCTGTTCCGTCAGCGCTTTGTCGACAACCAGCAGAAGGCCGTCCCCGACGAGTGGCTCGGTGAGCAGGACATCCTAGTCGACGACGACCGCTCCTACACCGTCGAGTTCGGCGATTTTGCCGTTACCTCCAAGCTCGTCAACATCGACGTGCCCGGTTACGGCCAGCCCACCAAGAACCGTCTGCGCCTGTTCGACCTGGCGAGCGTCGACGACGGCCTGGTCCCCGGCAGCTCCATCGACTTCGACAAGACCGAGATCGCCAAAAACCTCACCTTGTTCCTCTACCCCGACGATTCCGACGAGCAGGGCCGCCTGCTTCGCATCTACCAGGAATACTTCATGGTGAGCAACGCCGCCCAGCTCCTGATCGACGAGGCCATCGAGCGCGGCAGCAACCTGCACGATCTGGCCGACTACGCCGTGGTCCAAATTAACGACACGCACCCCACCATGGTCATCCCCGAGCTCATTCGCTTGCTCACCACCGAGCATGGCATCGAGTTTGACGAGGCCGTGACCATCGTACGCTCCATGGTCGCCTACACTAACCACACGATTCTTGCCGAGGCGCTCGAGAAGTGGCCGCTCGTCAGCCTGCAGAAGGTCTCCCCTGCCATCGCCGACATTATCGTCAAGCTCGATGAGATCGCGAAGGCCGAGCACGATGACCCGCGCGTCGCCGTCATCGACGAATACGACACCGTCCACATGGCCCACATGGACATCCACTTTGGCTTCTCCATCAATGGCGTAGCCGCCCTCCACACCAAGATCCTGGAGGACACCGAGCTTCATCCGTTCTACGAGATCTATCCCGAGAAGTTCTCCAACAAGACCAACGGCATCACCTTCCGCCGCTGGATCCATGGAGCCAACCCCGCGCTCGCCAGCCTGCTCGACGATGTAATCGGCACCGACTGGCGCAGCACCGGCGATCTGAGCAAACTCGCCAAGTTCGCCGACGACAAGGACGTTCTTGAGCGCCTGGCCGCCACCAAGGTCGAGGCCAAGGCCATCATGCGCCAGTTCATGGCGCTCGAGCAGGGCGTGACCATTCCCTCCAACGCCATCATCGACGTCCAGGTCAAGCGCATCCACGAGTACAAGCGTCAGCAGATGCTCGCGCTCTACATCATCTGGAAGTACTTCGATATCAAGAACGGCAACAGGCCTAAGCACCCTGTCACCATCATCTTTGGCGGCAAGGCGGCGCCTGCCTACACTATCGCGCAGGACATCATCCATCTGATCCTGACGCTGTCGCAGTGGATTGCAAACGACCCCGACGTGGCTCCCTACCTGCAGGTTGTCATGATCGAGAACTACAACGTCACCGCCGCCGAGCGCGTGATCCCCGCCGCTGACATCTCTGAGCAGATCAGCCTGGCCTCCAAGGAGGCGAGCGGCACCTCCAACATGAAGTTCATGCTCAACGGCGCCCTAACCCTGTGCACGCTCGACGGTGCCAACGTGGAGATTGCCGAGCTTGTGGGCGACGAGAACATCTATACCTTTGGTGCCTCGTCCAAACAGGTCGAACAGCTCTACGCCGACGGCACCTACAACGCCGGTGCGCTCTACCGCAAGCCCGGCATTAAACTGCTGGTGGACTTCATCACCAACCCGGCCTTTATGGCAACCGGCAACGCCGAGCGCCTGCAGCGCCTGCACGACGACATTAAGGGCAAGGACTGGTTTATGGCCCTGCTCGACATTGAGGAGTACATCCAGACCAAGGAGCGCGTGCTGGCCGACTACGAGGACCAGGACGCCTGGATGCGCAAGGCGCTCATCAATATCGCCAACGCCGGCACCTTCTCGTCCGACCGTACGATCTCCCAGTACAACGACGAGATCTGGCACCTGAGCTAGCTCATTCCCCTTACCCATCCTCTTGAGAAACGGAGTCGTGGCAACACGGCTCCGTTTTTTGTGCCCGCACGTTACCCTGTGATCCGACTCGGCCAAACAATCTCGATCCGTAGCAATTACTCAACCAAAACGGTCCCAGCCGTTACAGATTGAGACATACCGGCCCCTCCCCTCGGGTTTATCTCAATCTGTAACATCTAGCAGGTGAAATTCGCCTTTGGTGTTACAGATTTAGATGAAATGGTTAGCTCAGCGGAACCGTCTCGATCTGTAACATCTAACGTCCGAAATCGGCCCTATCCGTTACAGATCGAGACAAACGACCGGTCAGACAGTCCCAACACAAAGAAAGGCTCCCCTCTCGCCCAGTGGACGGGAGGGGAGCCTTATATGTGACCGCGGCAAAAGGATGGCAAAGCCGCAGTCGCCCAAAGGGAGGGCCTGGATGCACCGGGCCTAGATAAGGTTCTTGCCAGACACCTTATCGAAGAGATGAGTCGCGTTCTTCTCGAACTTGAACCAGATGGGGTCGCCAGCCTTGAGCGCGCCCTTGGCCTCGAGGTCGACGACGGGGATAATCAGGACAAACTGGCCGTCGGGAGCGGTCACGTGGACATGCTCGGTCGAGCCCATGAGCTCGGTCACCTCGACGGTGCCCTGGAGCGCACCCTCCTCGCCCTTGTCGGCAAGCAGGATCTGCTCGGGGCGCACGCCGGCCGTAATCTCCTTCACGTCGCCGCCGTCCCAGTTGAGGGCAAGCTGAGCGCAAGTCTCCGGGGCGAGCGCCACGTTCATATCCTCGGTCTTGACAGTAAAGCCGTTGCCCGAGCGCACCAGCTGGGCATCGAAGAAGTTCATCTGCGGCACGCCGATGAAGCCGGCGACGAAGATGTTCGCGGGATGGTTGAAGACCTCCTGCGGCGTGGCGATCTGCTGGACGACGCCGTCCTTCATGACCACGATACGGTCACCGAGGGTCATAGCCTCGGTCTGGTCGTGGGTAACGTAGATGAAGGTGCCCTTGATCTCGTGACGCAGCTTAATGAGCTCGGCGCGCATCTGGTTACGAAGCTTGGCATCCAGGTTGGACAGCGGCTCGTCCATCAGGAAGACCTTGGGGTCACGCACGATGGCGCGGCCGATGGCGACGCGCTGGCGCTGGCCGCCAGAGAGCGCCTTGGGCTTACGGTCGAGGTACTCGGTAATACCCAGGATCTCGGCAGCGGAGCGAACCTTGCGGTCGATCTCGTCCTTGGGGACCTTCTTGAGCTCAAGCGTAAACGCCATGTTCTCGTACACCGTCATATTGGGGTACAGAGCATAGCTCTGGAACACCATGGCGATGTCGCGGTCCTTGGGAGCGACGTCGTTGACGCGCTTGCCGTCGATGAGCACGTCGCCCGAGGTGATATCCTCCAGGCCGGCGACCATGCGCATCGTCGTGGACTTACCGCAGCCAGAAGGGCCAACGAGGACGATGAACTCCTGGTCGTGAACGGTGAGGTTGAAGTCCTCTACAGCGAGCACACCGTCCTCGGTAACCTTGAGGTTGTGCTTCTTCTCCTCGGTTTTCTTCTTTTTGCCAAAGAAGCCCTTCTTTTTTGACTCGTTGTTGGGATACACCTTCTGAACATGTTTGAGAACGATCTCGGCCATGTCTTTACCTTTCGATACGCGGCGCCGCGCTGAGAGGCGCCGCCAAAACTTGCAAAACAGTTACGGCATCAGCCCTTGACGGCACCTGCCACAACGCCGTCAATGATGTACTTCTGGCAGAAGATGTACATGATGACGATGGGGATGACGACCATCATGATGCATGCCATCATGGGGCCGAGCTCGACGTGGCCATAGCCGCCACGGAAGTACTGGATCAAGATAGGAATGGTCTTGTACTTGGTGGAGTCGAGCGTAAGGTAGGGCAGCAGATAGTCGTTCCAGACCCACATGGTCTCAAGGATGCCGACCGAAAGATAGGTGGGCTTCATAATGGGAAGGACGATCTTAAAGAACACCTGGACCGGGTTGCAGCCGTCGATCATGGCCGCTTCCTCAATCTCGAGCGGGATGTTCTTGACGAAGCCGGCGAACATAAAGACCGCGAGGCCCGCGCCAAAACCAAGGTAGATGAAGCAGATGTTAAACGGCGTGTTAAAGCCGATGCGGTCCGCGAGGTTGGACAGCGTGAACATGAGCATCTGGAACGGTACGACCATCGAGAAGACGAACAGGTAATAGAAGAAGTTCGAGATCTTGCTGTTGACGCGCACCACGTACCAAGCGCACATGGAGCAGCACACCAGAATCAGCACGACCGACGTGACCGTGATGATAAGCGAGTACATAAACGCCGAGGCAAAGCCCTGCTCGTTCAGAGCGTGCACGTAGTTTGCGAGACCGTTGAACGTCTCGGGCGTGAGCAGATCGAACGCCGTGGTGGTGCTGATTGCGGTCGCTTTCTTAAAGGAATTGAGCGCAATCATGAACACGGGGTAGATCCATGCGAGCGACAGGATCGTAAAGAAGATCGAGAGCGCGCGGTTGATAGCCTTATCGCGTTTCATTACTGCTGCACCTCCTTGGACCTCGTGGCCTTAAGCTGGATCATAGAAATAGCGACAACCAGGATGCAGAAGATAACTGCCTTGGCCTGACCGATGCCCTGCCATGCGATGCCAGCACGCGAATAGAACGTGTTGTAGATGTTCAGGGCGAGCATCTCGGTGGAGTGCGCCGGGGCGCCACCGGTAAGGGCGAGGTTCTGGTCGAACAGCTTAAAGCCGTTGGTGATGGACAGGAACAGGCAGATGGTGATGGTCGGCATCAGGTTGGGGATCTTAACCTTCCAAAACGTCTGCCATGCCGTAGCGCCATCGACCTTGGCGGCCTCGATGTAGTCAGACGGAATGGACTGCAGACCGGCGATGTAGATGATCATCATGTAGCCGACCTGTTGCCACAGGGTCAGGATGATAAGGCCCCAGAAGCCAGCGGCGGAGTTGAGGGCGATAAGCTGGGCACCCACGTTGGAGAGCAGGCAGTTGATCAGAATCTGCCAAATGTAACCCAGTACAATGCCGCCAATCAGGTTAGGCATAAAGAAAATCGTACGGAAGATGTTGGTGCCCTTGAGCGCCTTGCGAGTGAGCGCCTGCGCAATGGCCAGCGCGATCACGTTGATGAGCACCGTCGACAGGAAGGCAAACGCCACGGTAAAGAAGAACGACGTGGAGAACTGCGGATCGGACAGCGCGCGCACGTAGTTCTCGATACCGACAAAGTGCGCGTTATTGATGGTAATAAACTGGCAGAACGAGAGATAGAAACCCTGGATAAAGGGAATCACGAACCCGATCATAAACGCCAGGCACGTGGGCAGCATAAAGAGCGGCCACCAGCGCTTGAGTGCTTTGCCCATAGAAGGGTCCTTTCAATATGCAGGGGGCGGGCAAACCTACGTCTGCCCGCCCCCTGTCGCTAATCAGATAGCTTGGGCAGCAACTGCTTACTCGGAAGCAGCCTTCTCGGTCTTCCAGCCATCGACGAAGGCGTTCTTGACGCCGTCCCACTTGGTGTTGTCGGCAGCATAAGCGATGAGAGCCTGCTTGAGGTTCTTCTTCCACTCCTCGGAGGGGATGTAAACGAAGTCCCAAGCGACGGTCTTCTTGCCGTCCTTGGCCATAGCAACGGCCTGCTGAGAGAAGACGTTGGTGGTCTCCTTAGCGCTCTTGAACGGGGCGGTCAGACCCATCTTGTCAGCGATGATGCTGGTGGCGGTGTCAGAAGTGACGCACCAATACATGAAGTCCTCGGTGGCCTTCTGGGCATCCTCGGAAGCCTGGGAGCTGACGCACCAGTAGTTCTCGCCGCCGGAGCACAGGCCCTGGTTCTCCTCGCCGTCGACGCCGATGTAGATCGGCAGCATGCCGAGCTGGTCATCGGTCATACCGGCCTTGGTGAGGTCGGCGTAGGCCCAAGAGCCGTTCTGATAGAAGACGGCCTTGCCGGTTGCGAACTCGTTGGTGGCGTCGTCACCGGTCTTGGAGGCGAGCTGCGAAGGATCGCAGGTGGAGTCGGTGATGTACAGGTCGAAGATCTGCTTAAAGTTGTCGAGATACTCGCCCTTGATCTCGTCGTCCTCCTGATTGTGCTCCTTCTCGAACTCGTAGTAGAGCGGGAGGTTGGCGAGGTGCGTGGTGTAGCGCCAGCTGGAGGAGTCATCCATACCGGCGGAAGTGAAGGCACCGTCAACGCCGAGCTCGTCCTTGCGGGCCTGGATGTCATCGGCGCAAGCCTTCAGCTTGTCGAAGGAGTTGATGTCCTCGGCCTTGTAGCCGGCCTTCTCGAGGAGCTCCTTGTTGTAAATGATGCCGTAGCTCTCCTGAACCCAGTCGATACCCAGATCCTTGCCGTCGGACTGCAGCGCCAGGGAGTCGTCGATGAGCTCGCCGCGGAGCTTGGTGTCGGAAAGATCGGCGCAGTAGTCCTTCCAGTTCTTAAGGCCGGTGGGGCCGTTGACCTGGAACAGCGTCGGAGCGGAGCTCTTGGACATCTCGGACTTGAGCTTCTCCTCGTAGGTGTTGGAGGCGGCGGTCACGATCTTGACCTCGACGCCCTTCTCCTTCTTGTACGCCTTGGCGATCTCCTTCCACTCCTTGTCGACCTCGGGCTTGAACTGGAGGAAGTAGACCTCGGCAGCGTCACCAGAAGCAGAGGAGCCAGAGCCGGCAGAACCACCGCAGCCCACGAGGCCCAGACCAAGAACCGCAGCCGCGGAACCAGCAAAGCCCAGGAACTGCCTTCTGCTCATTTCGTTCTTCATTACAATCCACCCTTTCACACCGTGGCGGCACCCTTTGCCGCCGCCTTCGGAGATTGGCTCGGGGACTTTGCCCCTTTTGCTGACTTGTACAATACGCTATTTGGCTAGTTGTTTGAACAAGTATTACTAGAGCGGTAGAAAAACTTCGGTGAACGGTAATTTCGACTTGATACTTGACAAGTTTTGTATAAACAATTATTTGTTATCGAATGCAGAGAAAACGCCCGATCAAGCCGATGCATCGTCGGTTTGACCGGGCGTTTTCGCTTTGAGGGCATGAGTCTCGTCAGGCTGCGAGCTAGCCGGCTATCGCTTGGAATTGACGCGGTAATGGAAGATCTCGGGGTGTGTGCGGGCATGCGTGACCTCGAACAAGATGCCGTCCGAGGTGTACGACTGGCTCTCCATAACGGCGACGCAGTTGTACTTGCCGAGGTCCAGATAGCTGCAGTCTTCATCGTTGGCGAGCTCGACACTCACCGTACGACGGCTCGCCATCACTTTGACGCCGCGCTTGTGCTCCAGATAGCCGTAGATAGAATCCGCCGCGATCTCGGGGGTCAGGCCCTTGGCGATCGACGCCAAAAAGTAGCCATGGTCCACTTGGCGCGCGCTGCCGTTGAGGCTTCGGACACGCACTACGCGAATCAGCTCCTCGCCCACCTTAAAGCCCAGGCGACGTGAGAGTTGCTCAGTGCAAATCAAATGTTCAAAAGACTTGACCTCGGTCGATGCGACGGCATTGTTGCGTTTTGCGAACTCGCCAAACGACTCAACCTCTTCGAGTGCGCCCAGCATGTCGGTTTCGCCCTTAAGCCAAATAACGCGCACGCCCTTACCGTGTATAGGCTGCACAAACATCTGGTCGGCCAGCATGCTCAAGGCGCGTCGAACGGTATTGCGCGTGCAGCCAAACTCCGCGGTCAGTTCGGCTTCGGTTGGCAGCATCTCCTGAAACGCATAGGTCCCGTTGATGATGCGCGAACGGATCTCGCGGTAGATTCCTTCGTAAATCGCTTTTGGCATGATTTCACCTCTAATGAATATGTATGGCTAGGCACGATAGCATTTCTTAAAGTTGTTTAAACCGATTATCGGTAAAGCACGGATTATTTACCGTCGACGGTTCCCCCGAAACCCAAATCGGACCGAATCAAAACCGTCAATGCGGCAAGCAGCCAGTCCTCTACAATGAGTTCATTGTTTAAACGTTCTTGCTCGCACAGCATGTTGCATCCGAAAGGCATATTATGCTGCAGAAAATCCAACGTTTTGGCGGAGCCATGTTCGCGCCCGCCATGCTGTTTTCTATATCAGGCCTCATGGTCGGCATCTCCGCCCTCGCAACGACCGTGGATATCGTCGGCGACCTCGCCGTATACGGAACCCCCTGGTACGTTTTCTGGACTATCATTCAGCGCGGCTCGTGGACGGTCTTTAAGCGCCTTCCACTCCTTTTTGCCGTAGCGCTGCCTATCGGCCTTGCCCAAAAGCAACCGGCACGCTGCTGCCTCGAGGAGCTCGTAGCCTATTTTGCCTACTGTTTCTTTTTGAGCGAGATCATTAAGCTGAGCGGAGACAACCTTGGGCTTAAGTACCCGTCGTTTTTGACCTCCGCTAGCGGCATCACCGTCATCGACGGCATCAAGACGCTCGACACCGGCATTATCGGCCCGCTGGCGGTGTCGGCAACCGTCGTCGCGATCCATGACCGCTTCTACGATGCCAAGGTTCCCGATTGGCTCGGCACGTTCTCGGGTTCCTCGCTCGTCTACCTCATCAGCTTTTTTGCCGTGTTTGCCCTTGCCGCCATCTCGGCCGCCATCGTGCCCTTCGCATACGCTGTGACCGAAACGCTGCGCCACGCACTTGCGGGCGTCGGCCCCTTCGGCGTGGGCATCTTTGTGTTTTTGGAGCGAGCGCTCGAGCCCATGGGGCTGCACCATCTGCTCTATATGCCCATCTATTACGACAATCTGGTCATTCACGACGGTATTTACGCCACGTGGACCAACCTGCTCCCCATTCTCTCCCATAGCACGCGCCCTTTAAATGAACTTGCGCCCTGGGCAGGTTTTACCGCAACCGGCTGGGGCAAGCTCTTTGGCCTTCCCGCCATCGCGGCAGCATTCTATTTCACCGCCAAACCCGAACGCCGCGCCGGCCTTAAGGTCATCCTTTTGCCCGCCATCGTCGCCTCGGTGGTCTGCGGCGTCACCGAGCCGCTCGAGTTTCTCTTTATGTTCACCTATCCCGGACTCTTTTTGCTCTATGCCGTCCTATCTTCCTGCCTCGCCATGGCCATGAACTTCTTTGGCGTCGTCGGCATCTTCTCGGGCGGTTTTATGGAAATGGCTGCCTTCAACTTTATCCCGCTCATGCGGACGCATGCCGGCTCCTACCTTTTGGCGCTCGGTATCGGTCTTGCCTTTAGCCTCATCTTTTTTGTTAGTTTTCGAGCACTCATCTTGGTCTATGACCTTAAGACGCCGGGCCGCGAGGATCATGTCTCCAATCGCGCGGCAATCGATCGTTTAACGGGAAGCGGCTTTGCCAAAGAGCAATCTCCCAATGGCGAGGTCAGTATTCAATCCGATCAAGATCACGTCCTCGCTGAGCGGGTAATTCAGCTTTTAGGTGGCGTTGGCAATATCGTGGGCGCAACCAACTGCGCCACGCGCCTGCGCGTCGAGGTCGCAGACCCTTCCATCGTTGCAGATAATGCGTCGTTTGTCGCGGTGGGCGCCAAGGGCCTCATCATTACGGGCAAGACCGCCCAGGTGATTATTGGCATCTCCGTTCCCCGCGTTAAAGAGCATTTTGACCAGATCATGGGCCTCGAGCCGGGATTTGTGTCCACCACCTCGGCCTCCCCTGCCGCCAGCGCAGCCCATAAGCGCGGCGATATCTGCTTCTTCGATATCGACGGAACACTCGCCTGGCAAGACCCTCGAGTGGCACAAGAGCTTCCCGAGAGTGAGCGAGACCTCTCCCCCTATCCCAATGAAGCGGTCTCGCAAGCCATCCGTGATTTTGTCGCCAAGGGCAATATGGCGTTTATCTGCACAGGGCGCACGCTGAGCTGCATCCATCCAAAGCTGCTCGAGCTGCCCTGGACCGGCATCGTCTGCCTCGCGGGTGGCTATGTCGAACTTGAGGGACACGTGATTCGCGATTTGGCGATGACGCCCGGCATGCTGCAGCGCCTTGCTCCCATTCTTGAGCAATCGGACGAAGTGATTCGTTTTGAGGGACTCAATGGCGTCGTTCGCATGAGTGCCGATGCGCCCGACGCCCCGGGATGCGCCCGCACCGTGGGCGATGCAATTACGCAGC
>URKC01000072.1:0-10592 GCA_900548295.1 uncultured Collinsella sp. | reverse complement strand
CCCCGCCGTTATTACGCCCTCTTGATTACGTACGCCAATCCAATATCGCAGGCGCAACGCACAATTGATGCGAAGAGCCACGATGCTGACAGCGTCATAAGCAGAGGCATGGTCTGCCAGGGAATAAACCAATCGACCGCGTGGATTGCAAAGATGGCGAGGCTAGCCTGTCCGCAGAACACGAGTGCTCGTTCAAAGGATCCCAAAACTGAAACGTCCTTCAGTTTCTCAAGCGCCATGGAAACCCAGCACACGCAGTAGCTGCCGGCAAGAGCGGCAATTGTTGCAGCCACAAACCCATCCACGCGGCGGCTCGAAAGCTCAAGCCCACTCAGCGCGGCAAGGACAAGCCAAGCGACACCGGCTCCAATAAACAGCAGAGGCTTGCTCACGCTCGGCTCCAGCCTCCTTTGGCGCGCCGTATAGCCAACCCACATCAGCAGCACAATATAGCAGCTCAGATCCAAATCGAGCGGCAGGTAAACGCCCATTAATCGAGACACACTCAAACCGCAAAAGGCAATCGCGGCACAGACAACGCCCTGCCAAACAACCCCAATTCCGCGGCGATCAAACAACCGCACGAGCACATTAAACAGCAGGCGCGACGTAAACAGCGCCGCCAAAAACCATGCCATGCCAACGGCGGTAACGCCAAGCCCAGGCACATCAACGCCCGAGGCAAACACAAGCGTCTTAAGCCCCGCAACCAGCGTACCGCTCGTCAAAGGAGCGCCGCTCATCAAGAACGTCGGCACCTGCCACGCCAGTGCAAGAACCACATACGGCACCAGCAGGCGCGACACCGAACCACTCAGCAGCTCGCGCCACGGCTTCGGCCTAAACGTATACCCGGCAAGAATAAAGAACACCGGCATGTGAAACGAGAAGATCGCGTGCCGCAAGGGAGAAGGATTTGGGACGGTGTGCCCCACAATGACCAGAATCATTGCAATTCCCTTTGCAATATCGATCTAGTCGAGCCTTTTGCTTCCCATGGCGAACCCTTCAAAATCGCAGCACACAAGATGAAAAAAGCCCAGACCACCAAGCGGTCCGGGCTTAATAAACGATGGTGCTCCATGGCGGATTCGAACCGTCGACCTTGGGATTAGAAGTCCCCTGCTCTATCCAACTGAGCTAATGGAGCAAATAACCGCACGCCCAAGCAAGCGCAAACCTGTCAGGCGCAAGTAATTATAACCTAGTTGAACTGCTCGCGGTACGCCTTGCAGACCTCATCGACCGGGCCGTCCATGCGAAGGTCACCCTTCTCAATCCAAACGGCACGCTGGCAGATGCGCTCAACCTGCTCCATGGAGTGCGAAACGAACAGAACCGTCACGTCGCCGCTCTGGATAAAGTGCTGGATGCGGGCCTCGCACTTCTGCTGGAAGAACACATCACCGACGGACAGCGTCTCGTCAACGATCAGAATATCTGGCTCGGTAATCGTCGCGATTGCAAAGGCAATACGCGCCACCATACCCGAGGAGAAGTTCTTGAGCGGCATGTCGACAAAGTTCTGAAGCTCAGCGAACTCGATAATGCCGTCAAAGTTGGCGTCGATGAACTCCTTGGTATAGCCGAGCAGGGCGCCGTTCAGATAGATGTTCTCGCGGGCCGTCAGCTCAGGATCAAAGCCGGCGCCGAGCTCAATCAGCGGTGCGATGTTGCCATGGACCTTAACGCTGCCCTCGCTAGGCTCAAGCACGCCAGCGATAATCTTGAGCATAGTAGACTTACCGGAACCATTGGTGCCGACCAGACCCACGACCTCGCCGCGATGAATATCGAACGAGATGTGCTTAAGTGCCCTAAACTCCTCAAAGAACAGCTCGTGCTTGGCAAGCTTAATGAAGTACTCCTTGAGGTTGGTCAGCGACTCGGACGCCATGTTAAAGATCATGGTGACGTCGTCGACCTCGACAGCCAGAGGCTGCTCGCTGTAATCAACAACAGATTCAGTCATCACAGCACTCCTTAGATGTAGAGGATGAACTTGCGCTCGGACTTATGGAACACGGTGTAGCCAATAACAAGCGCAAGGACCGCCCAAGCGACGCACATACCAAACGTCAAAAGCGAGGGCGTGGTCTGGAACAGGAAGATATCACGCATAAACTGCAGGTAGTTATACATGGGGTTCGCATACATCAAGATACGCACGAGATGCGGCATTTGCGCAATATAGTCAGTCGTCCAGAAGATGGGCGTAATGTAAGTCCACGCCGTAATGACGACGCTCCATAGATGCATAACGTCGCGGAAAAAGACCGTAAGAGCAGAGAGCATCATGCCCAGGCCCATGCAGAAGCACATAAGCAGCAGCAGGCAAACCGGCAGCAGAATGAGGTGCCAAGAAGGCATAACACGGAACCACAGCATGACGATGGCGACGGCGACCAGCGAGAAGGCAAAGTTGACCAGCGAGAAGAGCACCTTCTGCACCGGGAAGACCCAGCGGTGCACCTTAACCTTCTTGAGCAGAGGGGCAGCGCCCACGATAGACGTCAGGGCCTGGTTCGTAGACTCGGACATGACGGCAAAGGTAATGTTACCCACGATCAAGTACAGCGGGTACATCTCGGGCGTCATTGAGCCATTGCGGCCCTGGCCAAAAATCGTCGAGAACACGATGGCCATGACGATCATCATCAGCAACGGATTGAGCACCGACCATGCGACACCCAGAACGCTACGGCGATACTTGATCTTAAAATCCTTGGTAACCAGCTGACGAAGGATAAACGCATCCTTCTCAAATTCGTTCTTAGCAAACGTCGCAGGCAGACTGCGAGTTTCTTGTTGCTTTGTCTGATCCGACACGGATGCAACTCCTTTACTCGTAATCGTTGACAAACGAACAGTATAGACCCGACGGCCATGCAAACGATTCGCGCAACAAAACTGGAGAACTAACCCACATCTTAGGATGCCAAGCCCAAACGGCTATACTTTCAAGGATTGAAAGTATAAGGAGCATTGAGTGAATTCTGAATCCATCGCCGTCATCATCCCTTGCTACAACGAAGCCCTCACGATCGGCAAAGTCATCGACGACTTTCACCGCGAGCTTCCGCAAGCGACGGTCTATGTCTATGACAACAACTCGTCGGACGATACTTCACGCATCGCCACCGAGCACGGCGCCACGGTCCGCTTTGAGCCCCGTCAGGGAAAGGGCAACGTGTGCCGCCAGATGTTTCGCGATATCGACGCCGATTGCTACCTGATGGTCGACGGCGACGACACCTATCCCGCCGAGGCTGCCAAAGCCCTCTGCGAGCCCATCCTTAACGGCACGGCCGACATGACCGTAGGCGACCGCCTTTCCAACGGCACCTACGCCGAGGAGAACAAGCGTGCCTTCCACGGCTTTGGCAACAATCTGGTCCGCGCCATGATCAAGTGGATCTATGGCTACAGCTTCGATGACGTCATGACCGGCTACCGCGCCATGAGCCGCCCGTTCGTCAAAACCTTCCCCGTGCTTTCCGAGGGCTTCCAGATCGAAACCGAGCTCTCGATCCACGCCGTCGACCACCGCTGGCGCATCAAAGATGTGCCCATCGAGTACCGCGACCGTCCGGAAGGCTCCGAGTCCAAGCTCAATACCGTGAGCGACGGCATTAAAGTCGTCGCGATGATCGGCACGCTGTTCAAGGACTACCGCCCGCTGAAGTTCTTCAGCCTCGTAGCGCTTCTGTTTGCGGTGATCGGCCTCGCCCTGGGCATGCCCATCGTTGTCGAGTATTTCCACACCGGCCTCGTTCCGCGCTTCCCCACCGCCATGCTCGCCGCGTCGTTTATGTTCCTGTGCGGTCTGAGCCTTGCAACCGGATTCGTCCTCGATTCCGTGGCAAAGGTCGAAAAAAAGCAGTGGGAGGTCAACGTGTGCAGCAAATACGCCTACGACGACCAGCTCGGCCACCCCACTTCCAAGCCAAGCGAGAGGTAAACCACTATGCCGCTCATCTCCATCGTCGTGCCGTGCTACAACGAGCAGGAATCACTTCCGATCTTTCTCAAAGAGCTCGATGGCGTCGTTCGCATCATGACTCAGCAAGACCCCGGCATCTCCTTTGAGACAGTCCTCATCGACGATGGCTCGGCAGACAAAACGCTCGCCGTCATGAAAGCAGAAGCCGCGGCGGCGCATCCATACGCCATCCGCTGGCACTCTTTCTCGCGCAACTTTGGCAAGGAGGTGGCACTACTCGCCGGACTCCAGCACGCAAAGGGCGACTATGTCGCCACCATGGATGCCGACATGCAGGACCCGCCCTCGCTCCTGCCGCAGATGTACGAGATCTTACAAACCGAAGACTACGACAACGTCGCCACACGCAGGACCACCCGCAAAGGCGAGCCTCCCATCAGGTCGTTCTGTGCCCGTATGTTCTACAAGATCATTAACCGCATTTCCAAGGCCGACATCGTCGACGGAGCACGCGATTTTAGGCTCATGAAGCGACCTATGGTCAACGCCATCATCTCCATGGGCGAATATAACCGATTCTCCAAGGGCATTTACGGCTGGGTCGGCTTCAAGACCAAATGGCTCCCCTACGTAAACGTCAACCGCGTGGCCGGCGAGACCAAATGGAGCTTTTGGTCGCTGCTCCTCTATTCCATCGACGGCATCGTCGCGTTTTCCACGGCGCCGCTCTCCCTCGCCGCCCTCACGGGTATCGTTTTCTGTCTCATTGCCATCCTGGGATTCATCGTCATCCTGGTCAAGACGCTTGTTTGGGGTGACCCCGTCGGCGGATGGCCGTCCCTCGCCTGCCTCATAACGCTGTTTGGCGGCATGCAGCTTCTGTGCTTAGGAATCATCGGTGAATACTTGGCAAAAGCCTACTTGGAAACCAAACGACGTCCCATCTATATCATTCGAGAATCCAACGAGGAATCTGATGACACGACCCAATAACAGCACACTCAAGAATGTGGCGCTCTACGCCGCCTGCTTCGCGTTTTCCGTCGCACTTTTTATCGCACTTGCAGCGGCGGGGCATGTCTACCCCTTTGGCGACAACTCGTTTCTCACCAACGATCTCAAATACCAATACATCGACTTCTTCGCGTGGTTTCGCCGCGTCCTTTTAGGAGAGGCAAACCTTCGCTATTCCTTCTCGCAAGGACTCGGCATGAACACATGGGGGCTCTATAGCTACTACCTCGCCAGCCCCTTCAACCTGCTCTGCGCGCTGTTTCCCGCAGACAAGCTGACGCTCTTCATATTTGCCATAACCGCGCTCAAACTGGGCTGCATCCACATCAGCAGCGCTTGGTATGTGCAAAAGCGCTTTGACCTGTCCAAGCCCGCCGCATTCCTGCTTTCCCTCTCGTTCACGTTTTGCAGCTGGACCATCAGCAACCTGCGCAACCCTCTCTGGATCGATTGCCTCATCCTGCTGCCCATCTGCGCCTACGGATGCCACGAGCTTATCCGCAAGCGGCGCATGATCCGCCTCGTCATCGCAACCGCGCTCAATGTCATGTTCTGCTGGTATACGGCCTACATCAGCATCCTGTTCCTCTGCATCTTCGTATTGATCGAATTTGTCGATTATGTTGCAGAAAAAGGATTTAGCTGGAAGCTCATGCTCGATCGGGCCCTGCGATTCGCCGGGGCCATCGCGCTTGGACTGCTTCTGTCCGCCTGGACCTTTTTGCCGACCATCCTTGCCATGTCCAAGGGCGGTCCCGTTCTAGCACTCGGCCCCCTACTTAAAACCAGCCTCAAGTCGGTCATCAGGGGCTTTCTTCCCTGCATGTGGGTAAGCAACGAAAGCACACCGCAGTTCTATTGCGGCATCATCATGATGCTGCTTGCGGTGAGCCTGCTGGTTAACCGCACGGTTTCAATCAAGACGCGCATCGCAACACTCGTCGTCACGATAATCCTGGTTGCAAGCTCCGTTTTGAGCCCGCTCGAGTACATCTGGTGCGGCATGCGCGTTCCCAACGGCTTCTACTCGCGCACGGCTTTTTTGCTGAGCTTCTTTGCGCTGTGGGCTGCGGGCTATACCCTGCAGATCCTCAAGGATCAACCTAAATTGCGCCAAGCCTATCGCCCCGCCGTCATCTTGCCACTCCTGCGCCCACCGCTATTGAACTGTTTGCCAACGCTCATGTAGTATGGAACCAGCTCTACGCGGGCTATTCCGAAAATACCAACAGGGCCTATGTAGCCACCGCAACCAACACGATCGCTACCACTACAGAACGGGATTCAGCTCCGTTCTACCGCATCGATCGTACAACCACACGAGCCGATAGTGCCGCTCTAAACGAAGGCCTGGCACTAGGGTATAACCAGCTATCTTCTTATTCGTCCGCCAATAACCCGCAGGCAATTGCATTGCTCAACTCCCTTGGTTACAGCAGCGTCGGCGAATTCTCGACCCGTTATGCCGAGCCCATTCTTGCCGTTGATGCCCTGCTAGGAGTCAAGTATGCCATCGCCGAGCAAGCTCCCGCGGGTTATGTAATGGCAAAGGCGAATCAGCCCGAATCCGCAACCGCGGTCTACGAGAATCCCTATGCGCTCAGTGTAGGCATCACGGCTTCAAACGATATCCAAAACAGCACATTAGAGGGCGAAAACCCCTTCGAAAAGCAGAACGACCTGTACAGCAAAATACTGAGTCGTAAGGTCGAGCTCTATACCAAAATCGAGGCCGCAAAGACGGAGGATGGCGAGAGTCTAAAGCAATGGAGCGTTACCCTGCCGGCAGGCTCCATCGGATACCTCTACATCAATAAAGATACGAGCGCCGGAAGCTATTGGCCCGTCGCCCTCACCATCGATCAGCGATCAATCAATAACGAAGCCTGGAGATTCGACAATAATATCCGCCAGATTGCGGATGCATCGGACGCCCCGAGCCAGCATACGGTGTCAATCGGAGTCGCAGAGGGCTATACAGACATGCCCCAAGACAATGAGCCGGTCTTTTACGCCCTCAATCTGGACGTTTTCGAGCAGATTATTAGCGAGCTTAAGACGAGCGAGTTTATTCCGACGGTTTTTGAGGACGGAAGAATCGAAGGCGAGTATACCGCCAAGGACGACGGCAACCTGCTGCTGAGCGTTCCGTACGATGAGGGCTGGAACGTAACGGTAAACGGAACCGCCGCAGAACTAACGCCCGCCGCCGATAAGGGCTTGTCATCCCTGAACATGCAGAAAGGCGCGAATAGAATCGTGATGACCTACAAGACTCCGGGCGCCCTTGCGGGGCTTGCAGTGAGTCTGGCGACCTCCGCCCTTGTTGCAGCGGGGCTATTCACCAGGCATAAGAAAAGCCGCCGTTAACAAGCGGCGGCTTTTACTCTCGAAAAGTTAATAGCGGCTAGAGCGTCCTGATGTACTCCCCCAGCTCTTCCTCCCAGTCGGGCATGTGGAACCCGACCGACTCGAGCCTGGACAGGTCGAGCGCGGAGTGGACCGGGCGCGGGGCGACGGGGCCCTCGGCGCCGGTGTAGTAGTCGGCGGTCGAAACCGGCACGACCCTGCCGCCGTTGCCGTTGGCTGCCTCGAAGACGGCGCGGGCGATGTCGGCCCAGGACTTCACGGCGCCGGAGCCGGTGCAGTTATAGGTGCCGTAGGGGGCGTGCGTCCCCAGCACGTGGAAGATGGCCTCGGCCATGTCGCGCGTGAAGGTCAGGCGGCCCAGCTGGTCGTCGACCACGGTGACCTGTGTGAGCTTGTCCTCGGGGTCGGCCACGCGGTCGGACAGCGCCCTCATGGTCTTGACGAAGTTGTGCCCCTCGCCGATGACCCAGGAGCTGCGCATGATGTAGTGGCGCGGGCAGCCGGCCACGGCGATGTCGCCGGCGGCCTTGGTCTGGCCGTAGACGGACAGCGGAGAGAACGGCTCGTCCTCCGTATGGACCTCGGCGGTGCCGTCGAAGACGTAGTCGGAGGACACGTGGACCAGGGTGATGCCGTGCCCGGCGCAGGTGCGGGCGAGCAGGGCCGGGCCGGTCGCGTTGGCCTTCCAGGCGGTCACGCGGCCCTCGGGGGTCTCGGCCCTGTCCACCGCGGTGTAGGCGCCGCAGTTGATCACGGTGCCGTAGAGCGACCAGTCGTACTGCGAATAGGCCTCCGGGTCGGACATGTCGAAGGTGTCGATGTCGCAGAAGTCGAAGTCCTTCGCCACGCCGCGCCCCTCGGCCAGCGCGCGCACCGCGCGGCCCAGCTGGCCGTTGCAGCCGGTGACGAGGGTGCGCTTCGGCGCCATGGGGACGACGTCGGCGAGCATCGGGTGGTTGAGGTCCGCCTCGGAGACGGTGGCCCGGTCCAGCGGGATCGGCCACTCGATGGCGAGCTCCGGGTCGGCGAGGTTCACGAAGGTGTAGGTCCTCTTCAGCTCCAGCGACCAGTGGGCGTCCACCAGGTAGGTGTAGGCGGTGCCGTCCTCCAGGGCCTGGAAGGAGTTGCCCACGCCGCGCGGGACGTAGATGGCCTTCGACGGGTCGAGCGTGCAGGTGAACACCTTGCCGAAGGTCTCGCTTCCCTCGCGCAGGTCCACCCAGGCGCCGAAGACCGAGCCGCGGGCCACGGAGATGAACTTGTCCCAGGGCTCGGCGTGGATGCCGCGGGTGACGCCGCGGCTGTCGTTGTAGGAGACGTTGTTCTGGACGACGCAGAGGTCCGGGATGCCCAGGGCGCACATCTTGGCGCGCTGCCAGTTCTCCTTGAACCAGCCGCGCGAGTCGCCGTGGACGGCCAGGTCGACGACCTTGAGGCCCCCGATGCCGGTCTCGGTGACGGAGAGGTCCTTCTCGAATGCGATGTCTGCCATATCGTAAGTTCCAATCGTGATTCGGGTGCCACTCGCGGGAACGCAGGATCATCCC
The DNA here is from genome assembly GCA_900548295.1 of uncultured Collinsella sp. Classification (GTDB taxonomy): domain Bacteria; phylum Actinomycetota; class Coriobacteriia; order Coriobacteriales; family Coriobacteriaceae; genus Collinsella. The sequence continues at coordinate 1,718 of URKC01000072.1, read as the reverse complement.
CATGCCCTGCGACCCCGCGAGGGGCACCCGATGATGTATACGTCGGGAATCCGGGCCTACTGCCCCTGGGCGCGGTAGCGCGCCTCGGTGGCCTCCTTGGCCGGGCGCCACCAGGACTCGTTCTCGACGTACCAGTCGATGGTCTGCTTGAGGCCCTCGGCGAAGTCGGTGTGCGCCGGCCTCCAGCCCAGCTCGCGCTGGAGCTTCGTGCTGTCGATGGCGTAGCGGCGGTCGTGGCCGGGGCGGTCGGCGACCCAGTCGAAGTCCTCGGGGTCGCGGCCCATGGCCTCCAGGATCATGCGCAGGACCGTGATGTTGTCCTTCTCGCCGTCGGCGCCGATGAGGTAGGTCTCCCCCGTGCGGCCCTTGGTGAGGATGTCCCAGACGGCCGAGGAGTGGTCCTCGGTGTGGATCCAGTCGCGGACGTTCTCGCCGCGGCCGTAGAGCTTCGGCTTGACCCCGTCGATGATGTTGGTGATCTGCCTGGGGATGAACTTCTCCACGTGCTGGTAGGGGCCGTAGTTGTTGGAGCAGTTGGAGATCGTGGTGCGCAGGCCGTAGGTGCGGGTCCATGCGCGCACGAGCATGTCGGAGCTGGCCTTGGTCGAGCTGTACGGCGAGGACGGGTGGTACGGCGTCTCCTCGGTGAACTTCGCCGGGTCGTCGAGCGCCAGGTCGCCGTAGACCTCGTCGGTGGAGACGTGGTGGTAGCGGGCGCCGTACTTCCTCACGGCCTCCAGCAGGCGGAAGGTGCCCTCCACGTTGGTGCGCAGGAAGGGCTCCGGGTCGGCGATGGAGTTGTCGTTGTGGCTCTCGGCGGCGTAGTGGACGATCGCGTCGTGGCCCGGGACAATCTTATCGAGGAGCTCAGCATCGCAGATGTCGCCGACGACGAGCTCGACCCTATCCTCGGGCAGGCCCGCGATGTTCTCGGGGTTGCCGGCGTAGGTCAGCTTGTCCAGGACGGTGACGTGGACGCCCGGGTGGTTGTCGACCACGTAGTGGACGAAGTTGCTGCCGATGAAGCCGCAGCCGCCCGTTACGATGATATTCTTGGGTTCAAAAATCTCAGACATGAAAATCCAATCTGAAGCATGTACAGCTTCTTTAGTATGCCGCAGGAAGTGACGCCGCGACGCTATTCAACAAAACTATCGGACATTTCGGCATGCGATAAGAGCCATAACCTTCGCTGAATTACCTCCTGTACAAAACGCCTCCGGAATGCAGTCTTTGTCGTAGTGAAAAACCGAATCCCCAGTTATTTCACGTAAGTACTTATAGAAGAAATCCTCCCAGCTTTTAAACTTCTCACTGTTTACAAAGGCTTCTGGGGTTTTCAAAACCGTCTTTACATCTATCCCTGAAATTACGCCGGAGCTCAGCAGAAGCCACTCGAACGACTCGGGAAGACAAACCGTAACAGCATCGCGGTGAATGTCTTGCAGCTTAAGGACGCGGTCCGCATAGCACCCAAATGCCGCCCCGTCCGCGACAACAAACACGCGATCGTCGAAATGCTGATCCAACCAGCCCAAAATCGCGCTGTTCGTCATGGCCGAAGCACAGGTAAGCTCACTGTCAGCGAAATGCCGTTCAAAGAACTGGAAACCAGACTTGCTGTCCTCGCATAGAAGGATAGAAAAGTCCTGTTTTGGCGCCGACCGGGAAATAGCATAACGATGATTCCCGCGATCTTGATAAACAGGGACGAAAGA
>URKC01000071.1:0-10833 GCA_900548295.1 uncultured Collinsella sp. | reverse complement strand
CCGAGGTTATCGACCTGGGCGGTGCGTATCTCATGCCCGGTCTCATCAATATGCACGTGCACCTGTGCGGCTCGGGCAAACCGGTCTCGGCCGGCGATGCGGGAGCGCTGATGAAGAAACTCGATAATCCCGTGGGCCGTGCCATCGTCCGCCGCATCCTCAAGGGCAGTGCCCAGCAGCAGCTGGCAAGCGGCGTGACCACGGTGCGCGGCGCGGGCGATCCGTTGTTTGCCGATCTCGCCGTGCGCGACGCTATCGACGCCGGCAGATATCAGGGTCCGCGCCTGGTAGCGCCGGGAACGGGCGTCACGGTGCCGGGCGGTCACGGTGCGGGCTTGTTCGCGCAGGTGGCCAACAGCCCCGTTGAGGCAGCCGAGCAGGTGCGAGACCTGTATGCGCGCGGTGCCGATGTCATCAAGCTGTTCGTGACGGGCGGCGTGTTCGACGCGACCGAGGTGGGCGAGCCGGGCGTGCTGCGCATGCCGGTCGAGGTTGCCGCGGCGGCGTGCAAGGCGGCGCACGAGGTGGGCCTGCCGGTTATGGCTCATGTCGAGAGCACCGAGGGCGTGAAGGCTGCGCTTCAGGCCGGCGTCGATACGATCGAGCACGGTGCCCCGATGACGCCCGAGATCTTGGAACTATACCGCGGCACCGCGGGCACTCAGCTTGAGGATCGTGCACCCAGCGTTACCTGCACTATCAGTCCGGCGCTGCCGTTTGTGCTGCTCGACCCGGAGAAGACCCATTCGACCGATACGCAAAAGAAGAACGGCGATATCGTGTGCTCGGGCATTATCGAGAGTGCTCGTGCGGCGCTGGAAGCCGGTATCAAGGTAGGCCTGGGCACGGACTCGAGCTGCCCGTTTGTGACGCAGTACGACATGTGGCGCGAGGTAGCCTATTTTGCCAAGTACGTGGGTGTGAGCAACGCCTTTGCGCTGCATACGGCCACGCAGGTCAATGCTGAGCTGCTGGGTCTGGGCGGCGAGACCGGCACGATCGAGTGCGGCAAGGCCGCCGATATCCTGGTGACGCGCGAGAATCCTCTGGATGATCTGTGTGCCCTGCGTGAGCCGGTACACGTAATGTGCCGCGGCGATCTGGTGCGCAAGCTGAAGGTGAAGCGCATCCCCGAGGTGGATGCCGAGCTCGACGCGATTATGGCCATGCCTGCCGAAGCGCTGGCTGAGGAGCTTGCCCGCGACGGCGTGGCGTAGATGTGACAAAGGGACGACTCCATTACCGCATGCAAAAAGCCGAGGTCTCAACACGAGGCCTCGGCTTTTTTATCGAACAAATACTTAAGATTTGGGACAAACAAACCTGATTAATTTGTCCCGCGTGCGGGCGCTAGGAGCGCGTTTCCATCTTGGCGTGGCACTTGGGGCAGGTGACGCGGATTTTGCCCTTGCCCTTGGGGACGGAGAGCATCTGGCCGCAGTTGGGGCACTTGAGGTATGCCGTGGTCTTGCGACCCTTCCACATCTTCTTGGCCGTGCGCTTGGCGCGCTCAAAGTCTTCCTTGCTCGTTCCGGCTGTACGCGAGGCGCCTGTCGCTGAGGTGCTGCCGCCCAAACTGGCGACGAACTTGCCTAGGCCGGGGACGTTTGCGGTCACGGCGACAAAGGCCGCGTTCTCCTTGCGGCGCGCGTCGATGTTTTTGGACAGGCCGCGCAGCACGCCGAGCACGACCACAGCGATGGCGATCCAGCTGAGCCACTGGATGCGGGCCATCGATCCGATCATCGCGATGACGATGCCGGCAAAACCCATCACGATGGTGAGCTCGTCAGCACCATTGCGACCCTTCATAAAGTCATTCATGCAAATTGCCTTTCGTTCGATATGCTGCACGCCTTTATACCCGATTTAGAGCAAGGGGGACAGGTTAATCTGCGCCAATGTGGCGTAGACGTACCCGTCCCTGATGCACCATGATGGTGTAATGCAACCTGTCCCCTTTGCATCAGTTACTTGGCGAGCTTGTCGACGACGCGTTCGATCTCGGCGAGCTTAGCGGCTTTGAGGTCTTCGTCGCCCGATTCGATTGCCGAAGTCACGCAGCCCTCAATATGCGCCTTGAGCACGTCGGCGTTAATGCGCGCGAGGAGCGCCTGTGTGGCCATGAGCTGCGTGGAGATATCGACGCAATAGCGGTCCTCCTCGACCATCCGCAGGATGCCATCAATCTGGCCGCGCGCCGTCTTGAGCATGCGGGTCACCGATTTATGGTCTGCCATCATGGCGGGTCCTCGTTTCTGGTCGGGGGGTACGTGCGGGTCGTTACGCGGCGGTCACCGAAAGGGCGTGGAACTTCTCGCCGGCGCCCTCGACGGCGGCAGCGAGCTGCTCGGCGGTCACGGTGTCGGCGCACTCCACCTGGACGGTCTGAGTTTCGTGGTCGGCGTCGGCGTCGGTCACGCCTGCCACGTTGAGCAGTGCCGTCTCGACAGTGGCGTCGCAGTGGCCGCACATAAGGCCGGAAGTCTTGATTGTGTAACGCATGGGTGTACTCCTTATCGATTGAGAATATCTGACAGTTTAGTCGTGAACAGCGTCATCTTAAAGGTGTGCTGAGGTGCCCGAGATTGCCCCGAAAGAGGAGCGAAGCGTACTTGGGTACGCGTGCGACGGTTTGAGGGGCAAGGTCGGGTGCTTCAGCGCGCCGTCTTGGGCTTAAAGGATTTCAGGCGCAGCGCATTGCTTACGACGCACACGCTCGATAAGCTCATGGCTGCAGCGCCAAACATCGGCGAGAGTTGCCAGCCGGTGAGCGGGAAGAACACGCCCGCGGCGAGCGGAATGCCGATGCCGTTGTAGAACAGTGCCCAGAACAGGTCCTGCTTGATGTTGCGGATCGTGGCGCGCGAAAGCTCGATGGCCCGCGCAACATCCATGAGGTCGCTGCGCATGAGCACCACATCTGCCCCTTCTTTGGCGATGTCGGCGCCGGTGCCGATGGCAAGGCCCACGTCGGCGCGCGCCAGGGCGGGGGAGTCGTTGATGCCGTCGCCCACCATGGCGACCTTGCCGCCCACATCCTGCAGCTCGCGCACGTGGCGTTCCTTGTCGGCGGGAAGGACGTCGGCGATGACCTGCCCGCTGCTCAGTCCCACGCGGCGGGCGATGGCCTCGGCCGTCACGCGGATGTCGCCGGTGAGCATGCGCACGTCGACGCCGAGCTTGCGGAGCGCGGCGATGGCCTCGGCGCTCGTTTCTTTGACCTCGTCAGCCACGGCGATGGTGCCGACAAGCTCGCCGTTCTTGGCAAAGAACAGCGGCGTTTTGCCCTCGGTGGCAAATTGCTCGGCAACGCCGGCGGGCACCTCCGCGCCCAGCTCGTTCATCAGACGCACGTTGCCGGCCGCGATGACATTCTGCCCCTCGCGTGCCGTAACGCCTCGCCCGGGCACGGCGGCAAAGTCCTCGACCATGCGGGCGACGATTCCGCGCGTCTCGCACTCGGCCATAATCGCCTCGGCCAGCGGGTGCTCGCTCGAGCGCTCCAGCGCGGCAGCAAGCTTCAGTAACGCCTTTTCACTCATAGCCGGCGAGCCGTCGGCGCGCGCGGCAACCACAACGTCGGTCACGGCAGGCTTGCCGCGGGTGACGGTGCCCGTCTTGTCGAGCACCACGGTGCCCACGCTGCGCAGGTTCTCCAGCGCCTCAGCGCTCTTAAACAGAATGCCCATCTCGGCGCCCTTGCCGGTGCCCACCATAATGGCGACGGGCGTGGCCAGGCCGAGCGCGCACGGACAACTGATCACCAGCACGGCGACAGCGGAAGTGAGCGCCTCGTTGATGTTGCCGGTGAGCGCCATCCACGCCACAAAAGTTACGGCAGAGATTACAAACACCACGGGCACGAACACGCCGGCGACCTTGTCGGCCATGCGGGCAATGGGCGCCTTGGTGGCATTGGCGTCCTCGACGAGCTGGATGATCTTGGCAAGCGACGTGTCGGCGCCCACGCGTGTGGCGCGGAAGGTAAACGAGCCGGTGCGGTTGACGGTGGCAGCGTTGACGGTATCGCCGACGGTTTTCTCCACGGGGATGGACTCGCCGGTGAGCGCGCTCTCGTCTACGGCGGAGGCACCTTCGAGCACCACGCCGTCGACGGGGATGGACTCGCCGGGGCGCACGCGCAGGACCTGGCCGGGAAGGATGCTGTCGACGTCGACGGTGGTTTCAGTGCCGTCATCGGCAACGACGGTCGCGGTCTTGGGTGCCAAGTCGATGAGCGCCTCGATGGCGCCGCCGGTCTTGGACTTGCTGCGCGTCTCGAGGTATTTACCCACGGTGACCAGCGATAGGATTGTGCCCGCGCTCTCAAAATACAGGTTGTCCATGCCCGTCATCATGGCCTCGTGCACCTGACCTGCGGCTAGCTGGTCGGCCATGATGAACATGGCGTAGAGCGACCAGGCGATGGACGCGGTGGCGCCAACGGCGATAAGGGCATCCATGGTTGGCGCGCCGTGCGCGAGCGATTTAAACCCGTTGATAAAGTATGCGTCGTTGACGTAGACGATAGGGATGAGCAGGACGAGCTCGGTGAGCGCGAGCGTCATGCTGTGGGTGTGGTCGGTGAAGACGCCGGGCAGTGGCCAACCGAGCATATGCCCCATGCCTATATAGAACAATGGGATGAGGAAGACGATCGAGGCGATGAGGCGGGTGCGCATGGCGGAGGCGGCGGCCTCCAGCTTTTTGGTGGGCGGCTCCATATGGGCGGCACCGGACCTGGCTTGTGCGCTGCCGCTTGGGCCGGCGTCGCCCGCATCGACGGGCGAGGCAGAGTACCCTGCGCGATCGACAGCGGTGCAGATATCGTCGGGGGTGACCTGCGCGGGGTCGTAGTCGACCAACATGGAGCCGGCGAGCAGATTGACCGCGACGCTCTGGATGCCGTCGAGCTTGCTCACGGCGCGGTCCACGTGCGCCTGGCAGGCGGCGCATGTCATGCCGCCCACGTCGAACTTATCTGGAGCCATGGCTTCTCCTTTCTGTGACGTAGCGTCGGAAATGTTAACCAGCTGATACTATACACCCATACCCCCTGGGGGTGTCCAGTGGAGATTGAAATGTATGACATTCTGATTATTGGTCGAGGTGATAGCCAGGTCGGCGGACCGTAGCCGGTCTAATGTCTCAATCTGTAACAACTAGACCCGTTTTTGTCGAGTAACTGTTACAGATCGAGACATTGCATCGAGCCACAACTTAACGTCTCAATCTGTAACACCTAAGGACCGTTTTTCCTGCTAGATGTTACAGATCGAGACAGATCGCCCGCGGCCAACTCAAATGTCTTGATCTGTAACATCAAGAGAGGTTTTTGACCCCTTACTGTTACAGATTGAGATGTTGCCTCGCGGGGCTGGGGTTTGTCTCGTTCTGTAACATCTAGACCTGTATCTGCCGAGCTAATGTTACAGATCGAGACAATTGCCGGGGAGGGGTCCCGTCACGGCAAGACGCCCGCTCCCTAGATACAGAATCCGGGAATCACGCAGGTTCGCTTGTTTGGCTTTTCCGCAGGCGTTGCGTACGTAAAGACGTCGCCGTCGTGCCCCACGCGGTTCATATAGAGCGTGCCTTCGCTCTCCGATGTGTCGGGGCTCACCGTGCGCTCCCACCAACAGGTGTCCTTGCCCTTCCACTGGCGGACCATCGTCTCGTTCGTGGAATACGGGCTTACCTTGAGCTCGCGGAAGAGCTGATACTCCTTGCCCTCGCCGTTGTAGATGTCTGCCAGGTAGTGATAGTCCTCGGCAAATGACTCGGGCGGTTGCGTACCGCACAGCTCGACCATGGCGGGCAGCCAAAGGGTTGCGGGCAACTCGCTCAGACACGATGCACTGTTGGCGGCGCCGACGTTGTTCGAGATCTTCTTAACCTCTTTAATAAGTGCGCGCAGCTCGCTTGGCAGCAGCTTGAGGCCGTCGCTGTCGAGCCATTCTCGCAGTTCGCAATCTGCCCAGCCGGCGTTCAATGCCTGCGTTGCGGCATCACGCTCGGCAATACCTGCGTCGAACATAAACGTTAACCCGGCCTTGCCCGTCCCGTCCAGAAGCTCATCGTGGCGGATGCCCACAAGCTGCGCGCCAACCTGCAGTCCGTTGGTGAGCGTGACACGCTTGGTACACGGATAGGGGATATGCCCGTCGTCGTCGAGCAGATGATAGCGCTTGGCAATCTCGCGTGCCTCGCTACGGGACTCCGCTGCCTTAATCTTGAGCGAAATCTCCTGCAGCTGATCCCAGGTGTAGTCGTCAAGTGAGCTGCGGATGCCGTCGAGGTAGTCGGGAATGCCAAAGCCATGAGTGGCGGCGCCGATGACGCCGAGTCCCGCGACGGCAGCGGCAACGCCGCCGATGATAAAGCGCCGGCGGGTCATGGTGTCGCGTTGAGCCTGCTCCAGGATTTCTTGTGCGCGTTCAGCGGCGACGTCGACTGTAAGATGGGTGCCGGCATCGATATCGACCGCGGTCTCGTTGCCCATGCCTTCGCTGTCTTTGGATTCGGCGGTGGGGAGGTAGGACGAGAGCACCTCGAGCATCTGCTGCTCGGTGGGACGATCGCACTGCTCGACTGAGATGCCTTTCATAATGATCTGGACGAGCGCTTCGTCGTCATTGCATCGCGGCTCGAGCGGCGCTGGCTTGGTCTTGGTCTTTATGAGGTAGAACGAGTCGGTTGCCGCGGCACCCGTCGACTCGACATCGAACGGCTTGCGACCGCTGTAGAGCTGGTACAGAATGCTCGATAGCGCATAGACGTCGATGGCGGGCGAGCGGCGAAGGGCCGCGATGCCTTCGATATCCTGCGTGAGCATCTCGGGCGCGGCGTATGCGGGCGTGGCAAAGCGCCAGATGTCGGCGCGCCGGGTGATCGTGTCGTCGCCGAGGGCCATGGTCGCGGAGCCCATGTCGATGAGACAGGGGTCAAAGGAGCAATCGGCGATCTGTTGCTCGAGCGTTCGACTGGTGGTGCGGAACATGATATTGGAGGGCGACAGGTCGCGATGGACGACCGGGTTAACGAGCCCTTGGGTCATCAGGAGTGCGCGAAGCACGGCGTTTCCAACGGCAGCCACCATCTGGGTGGTTAGCTCGCCCGAGGCATCGTGCGGAAGCAAAGGCAGCGCCTGCTTGAGCGAGGCACCCTCGACCCACTCCATGAGGATGAGCGGGTCGTCCTCGCACGATCCATAGCCATAGACGCGCGGAAATCCGCGCAGGTGCGAGACAGTGCACAGATGACGGTACTCCTCGAACAGCGCGGCGGTGTTGACCAGGTGCGCAGCTGCTTGCTCGGCGGAGCGATCGGGCGTCTGGTCGGAAAGGATGGCGTTGTCCTTGAGCAGCTTGACGGCAAAGACCTCGCCGCTCGTGTTGGTCGCGCGCAGTACCTGTCCGATATTGCCGTCGCTGCGATAGGGTGTTTGGAGGATAAGCGTCATGAAACGGCGCTTGGCATCGTCTTCCGCGCTCGGATTGACCGCCACGGCGGTGTCGAATGTGTCGAGACGGATGAGTTTGCTGCCACGAACGGGATCCATAGTGTTCACAACGTTCCTTTGTTTATGGGGGTTGGCCGTATGCTCATACTAAAAGTACGGACATCGATAGAACCTATGATAGACGGCTCTGATGAAAAGTGAATGTTCATTGTCGCAATTATTGCGTGCAGCACGACGCAAACGGCGGAAAGGCGGAGGACGATTGGTCACCGTCCGCCTTTCCGCGCTAGTCCACAATGACAAGGAATGTCGTGTAGAGGCCCAGATGGAGCCTGTCGCTGTTTTCGATTTCCACCGGGGGATAGACTTTGCCGGGCTCTCGTTGGTCGCGGGGCGGCTCAATCACAATATCGCCGTCGCCCGCGCCCGATTCGAGCACTGTGCCGTTGGTCGACCCAAGGCCCTGGGCGTACCAGTGCCCGCCCTCGAGCCAAATGCGGAGATGCTCGCGCGATGCATCAGCGCCTACATCGGTGATGCTGGGCGAGGTTTTGGGCAAGGACCCAATTACCGTGCCGCGCGGGTCACGCGTAAGGGGGTGGATCTGCATGTCAACGCTGTTTCCGGCGTGCGTCCTAAGCAAGCCGAGGTTGGGGGCGACAGTGCGCGGCTGCTCCAGGCTGCTCATAAAGCCACGTCCGACGGTAGTTTCGGTGGTGCCAAAGTGCCCGCCTGTCTTGCTGTCGCAAAAGCGCTCGACGGTGGCCACGCCTTGGATGGGGTCAGCGAGCGCCCCCGTTGCCACAAAGAGCATAAGGTAAAGCGTGCTCTTCTCGCGCACGGTATTGCCGTCAAAGTTGTCGATGTGATTGAGGGCATTTGCATATAGGCGGCTGTCCAGCTTGTAGCTGGCGAGAGCTGACATCATTTCGTTGGCTGCCGGACCACGATAGTGCTCGGCGATTGCCTGATAGGCGGACTCGCCGCCGCCGAGCTTGCTGCAGATTGCCGCGGAAATGTTGAGCGTGGTGACGGTAAAGTCGCTGTAGATGGCGGGTGCGTACTGGTCGGGCTCGCGATGGACGATGTAACGGGTGAGATACGAGCGGTTGGAAGAGCATTTCTCGAGCAAGGTGCTGCCGAGATAGGAGTTTCCATTGATAAGCATTCGGGCGATTTCGAGATGCTTAAGACCGCCGAACGAGCGAATATCGTTATAGAGGACCGAGCAAGGCGTCTCTGCTGCCACGGATACCTCCTTTGATTGCTTCCTAGCCAATATGGCGATAGGAATTAATACCCCCCGGTGGGCCACGTATTAAATGGCTGCGCAATATATGGCGTAACCAAAGCAACATTATAGGCCACATGTTCGAAATTGCAGGAAGACTGAGAGATTTGGTTTGGACTGGACGGAAATTCCCCTCTGTCTTGATCTGTAACAATTGGGACCGATTTTGCTGCGTAACTGTTACAGACTGAGAAGTTTGTGGGCCGTGTCGACCGTTTGTCTCGATCTGTAACACGTAGAGGAAGATTTGCCCTGTAGATGTTACTGATTGAGACAATCGGCCCAGACTCGCGCCAGACTCGCCCGTCCGCCTCGTCATCTGTGGTTTACGTGGGGGCATGCGAAGCACGGGTATACTAACCGCGGCGAATCTGCTCCATCGCTTAGAGCTGCTGCGTCTGGACGGCGCGTGATAGGGCTGCCAAAGCGATCGCCAGCGTGCTGAGCAACGTCCTCTCTGTGCGCACCTATTTTTGTATGTATTAGCGCACTACCAAGCACGCCCGCGCGGCCGCATGCCGTGCCCATTGCGCGTGCAGATAAGGAACAACAACATATGCGTAATTCTGTATCCGACGTCACCGACGCCGAGATTCTGGACGAGGCCCGCGAGGCCATGAGCCAGGCTGCCTTCGATGCTGCCGACGAGGCCAATGCAGCCGAGTCCGTCGAGTCCGCTACCGAGAGCCTGCCCGCCTTTGACGAGCTGGGACTTTCGGACGAGATGCTCCGTGCTATTGAGAACCTGGGCTATACGGCGCCCACGCCTGTTCAGGCCGGTTCGATTCCCGTGGTGCTCGAGGGTCGCGACTTGCTTGCCGCCGCTCAGACCGGCACCGGCAAGACGGCCGCCTTCTTGCTGCCGACCATGAACAACCTGGAGCACATCGCTCCGCCCAAGCCCGTGCGCGAGCGCGGAGGCCGCAACCGCCGTCGCGGCGCCAAGAAGCCCGAGGGCAACGGTCGCGGTCCCGTCATGCTCGTCATCACCCCCACGCGCGAGCTCGCACAGCAGATCGACGAGGTCGCGAGCAAGATCGCCGACGTCACCGGCCATGTCGCCGTGACCGTCGTGGGCGGCGTGAGCTACAAGCCGCAGACCGCTGCCCTCAAGTACGGCTGCGACATCCTGGTCGCCACGCCGGGCCGCCTGGTCGACCTGATCGAGCAGCGGGTTGCGTTCGGCGGCCAGTGTCCGGAAATGGTCGAGCGGTTCGATGCGTTCGAGTATGAACATCGCCGTGACGGGCAGGTAGTCGTCAGTCCGGCCTATGGTGCTGTTCAGCGCGGCGGCGATCGTTTCGACCTGCGACTGCGCGTTTTGCAGGTCGCGTTCGGCCTCCGACATCTTGAATTCGACGTAGAGTTTTTCGCTGCGCGAGATCATGCCCTGCGCTTCGAGCGCCGCGGCGTCTTCGAGGTGCTTGCGCACGCCGTCCACCACCTGCTGCCGCACGACGACGACCTGCTGCGCGAGCGCCAGCCCGTAGTAGCGTTCGACGAGTTCCGATACCAGCGCGTTGCGCTGCTGGATTCCCTGCGAGCGGGCCGTCTGTTCGTTGATCCGCGCCGCACGGTTGGCGGCGTTGATCTTGCCGCCCATCCACAGTGGAACCGTCACGTCGCCGCCGACGAATCCCAGGCTGCGGTCTTGTAGCGGCAACGCCCAGCTGGCCGCCATCGCTCCGCTCAACATCTGCGAAATGGAGGGGATGTAGTCCGACGGGATCATGCCGCTTTGGAGAATCTGTCCCGCGAGATTCTGCACCGGCGCCTTCATGTTGTTGAGGTCGATTTCGATGTCCTTGCCCAGATAGGCGTAACTGCCCGTGATGCCGATCTGCGGCATACGCAGACCGATGGCGGCGCGGCGGTTGAACTCGGCGGCCCGAATGGCCGGATTGTCCGAAAGCGTCATTTCGAGTGCCTCTTCCAGCGACAGCGTCCGCCCCTGCTCCTGTGCGGGGAGCTGCATGACGGCCGCCAGGGCGAGCATAACCAGCGTGACTTTTTTCATATCTTTTATACTTATGATGTTGCGAAGATAGAGATTATCCGCTTCAAATGTGTTTTTGTA
>URKC01000070.1:0-11231 GCA_900548295.1 uncultured Collinsella sp. | reverse complement strand
GTTCGCAGCTCAGAGGCTATGTCCTCTGGGCTGTTTTGTTTTATGTCGCTAAATCCGCTGGCAGTTCCAACCGTCATCGCAACGTAACATCAATTCACCTGACGAATGGCAGCCAAATATATTCAATACCCCAACATCAACAATAGCCAGGCACAAAACTGCGCCGCAAGCTGCTCCAACCGCCCAACTGGTCAAAAGCCGACCATCTACTTGCCAATTTATCTAACGGCGTAACCAAGCAGTCCGCGCCGCAACTTCTCAACAAAACGCCGCGATGTCTGCGCCCTGCGGTATCCTTGAGCCACTCGCACCTGCAGCACCAAGGAGCCGCCATGCGCACCGAGCTCGATGTCCCCTTTTCGCACAAAGAAGAAGCCAAGGCGCTGGGCGCCAAATGGGACCGGACCAAGAAGATCTGGTATGTACCCAGCGGCGTCAACCCCGAGCCTTTTGCCGAGTGGCTGCCCGGTGTTGACCGATCCGACCCCTCAGCGCCGTATATATATCTAGTACTGGGCAAGCGCGAGTGCTGGAAGTGTCACAAAGAGACCTCGGTCGCGGCCTTCGGCATTCCCTATCGAACCGATGACGACAAGGGCATCGCCATCGCGCACGCGCCCAACGAAGCCGGGCACATTGCCATCGACACGGCCAACGCCAACGCACTCGCCATCGTGCCCGCTCTTGGCTGCGTGCCGGGCGAGATCCGCGACTATCTTTCTAAGCGCTGCGGCTACAAGCCCGTAGGCGCGCGAGCCTCCAAAGCCCCGTCGCTCGGCAACACGTGCACCAGTTGCGATGCGCTGCAAGGCAGCCGCTATCTGTTCGAGGAGCCCTCGTCCCCGTTTGCCCTCACTGCCATCAACAAGCTGCCGGCACTGGAGTTTGTACGCGTCGAAGTTGCCGGCGTCTTTGGCGTCCCGGCCACGCGCACCGACTTTGACCAGGCGCTCTTTACCTGGGCACGCGACCATCACGCCAAGTTCCACAAGCAGCTCGGTTAGGGGGTTTATTTATAGGGACAGAGATGCCTTCACAGCCAGCTCCTCCGCATCACCTATCCCTCGTCGCCGGCGTCGTACACGATATCGAGGCCACAAACAGGGCATTTCTCCTGATACACCGGCATATGAACGCCTGTCCGTTTTCTCACTTCGTCGCTAAGTCTGTCGCACGCATCGATGAACCGAATGTCGAGGCACGGTATTTGCGAGCCGCAGCAAGGACAGGCGACGACAAACGACCCGCAATCAACTTCTACGCTCGGAAACATTTTGTTGTCTATAAGGGCGCACGGCAGTTTTCCGTACTTCCCCATCGCAATATCGCCTCGCCAGCTCACGTTCGCTCCCCTCTCGCTATACAAATCAGGGAGAGCATGCACCGGCAGGCGTGTGCGAGATTGCATCGCCACGCGATCCGATCAAACAGCACGATCGTAAAAGACCGCCAAAGCCAAATTTCATCGTCGGTCGCACCCTGTCCGGCAAACTCAATATCGACAGGTATGTGCTTCAGATAACTCATGTCGGGCGCAAAACGAGGGTCCGGTCCGCCTTTATGAACAGGACCGTGCAGAACAAACCATCCGTTTTCGGGCTCGAACCGCTCAACAAACGCAAGGCCGAGCACCTTATAGCCCACCTCGGTTGCAAATATGACTCCGACTGGGACGTCACATTCCATGCAGTTGAGCATTTTACGGTTGTAATTCTGGTCTCGAAAACCAACGGTACCCGGCGCTTGAACCGAGTACTTAATGACCCACGTACCATCGTCCAAATAGAGCGGAGGCACATTGTTGATGCTCTCGGTTTGCCGCTGGCGCGCTTGTACCCCGCTACCCCACTCCCCTGTATACTGATGTAGCACGTGTTTCATCCGGGCTTGTTGGGCCGGATTGTTCATGGGAGGGTCTTATGGCTGCTTCGAATCCGCCTAAGGGGAGCGTTTCTTCTTCGTCCATCAAGCCGGTTACGCGCAAGGCCGTGCGTTGCCAGCGCGAGGTCGCCTGGCTTGTCACACAGGCGGCGGGCAAACTCGTGGCGAACACGGAAGACGTCAATGCGCCCACACCGAGCTTTGTGCTGGCAGCGGCGCTGGATCGAGTACGCCAGCTGGAACTCGCCGCACAAGAAGACGGCGGCCATCTTGGCTACCAAGACGCTATGGCGCCCGACCTGTTGACCTTTTGTCGCATGACCAAGTTGCCCGCCGCACCCAATGCGCTTTCGGACGCAGGCTACATGTTTACGCTTTCGGGCGCGGACCTTATCCGCGATATCTACGCATACTGCAGCGAGCTCGCCGAGCGCCACGTCTTTGGCACGGCTGAAGTCAAACCGGGAAATGTCATCAAGCTGGTTCTCAGGCTGTTCCTGATGGACGGGTTCGGGGCCATGCCGGCGTAAGCCGAGTCTTTAGCATCACCGTCGACTGGGCAACAACCGCTTTACCTTAGTGGGCGCCAATCGAGGGTCGATTATTGGGTCGCCTCGTCCACTAACGCATTTATTCCACGCGCTCTGACAGTCGATATTTGCGGTTGCGGCTTGTCGACGGCGCCGTGGGCTCAAGCTCGCCTTGAGCAATGAGCGCGTTGACGCGCGACCTAACCTGGGAAACCGTGAGTCCCGTGCGCTCCGCCAGTTCGCGCGTCCCCAATTCGCCGTAGCGCTTGAGTGCCGTCATAATCAAGTCCCCGCCATGATCGACCGGCTCGATCTTTGGACGGTAAAGTACGACCTTGAACCGATCGAACCCCGGGCAGAACAGGGGCTCGGCCAGACCATGCGCGCGCATGGCATCGATCATCATCGGGATGCCCGAGCCATTGCCCTCAGCCGGCGAACCTGCGCCATCCGGCAGCGGGACAATCGACATGAGTTTCACGAGCGTCGCGTTACGGCATCGGGAGCTGCCGTCAAACAAGTTCTCGCGAGTCTTTCCCCCGTAAAGGCCGCCAGGATTCGTCACCTCGACACGATCGTCAAAGACGTCGACGGCAATCGATTGTCCACAGAACCGATCCCCGTATTCTCGATGGATTACGGCGTTGGCGATTGCCTCGCGCAGAACCTCCTCGGGAATCTCCAGCGAGTCGACACGCGAGACGCCTTGGACGGTCGAGGTTCGCCGCAAATTCTTGGCGACGGCCGCGACAGCATCCGAGATCATCTCGCCCAACGTTCCCTCACAGATTGTGCGGTCCATAAACCTTAGTGGCCCCGCAGCTCCCTTTTGAGTTCCCACGTGGACAGCCACATCAATGAAGAGCTTGGGATAGAACTGCTGAGGGTAAACGCCCGCGGCAAGGAGGCCGGCCTTGGTAACATTGCCCTGGAAGTCGAGGAAATTCAGACGCTCCATCTTTGTCTTCTTGTCCGCCGCACCGCGCATCGCTCGAGGCGTCAACGAATAGGCACGCTCTATCGTGCGGTCGACCAGCGACTCGTCGAGATCGCCCACACTCGTGCCGGGCACCGCATCGCGATCGCTAGGACTCGTCCGTTCATATGACGACAGTGCCAAAACCTCGGTCGACGAAAGCGGGACATCTTTGTCATCGATGCGTTTGTAGCTGCCACCTTGAGCGCCCCGCTCCATGACATAGCAAGGCTTGCTCGACGGGTCAAGTTCCTCAATCGCGATGACTAGAACCACGGTGCCCTGGAGCTCCGCGCGCTCAATGGTGTATTTGGGCGGATTGGCCAGCTTTCCGCGACCGCCAGCATCGCCCATGCCCGCCACGAATTGGTTGAGCACTTTCTCGGTCTCAAAGTTTGCAACTGGGACAAAACCCGCGCGCTCGCTCACTCCGAGTACGATGATGCCGCCGGCGGTGTTTGCGAAAGCGCTGACCGTTTCCCATACGTCGCGGGAAAGCGTCGTGGCGCTCTCCTTGACCTCAACGTTAAGATCGTCCGAGCCCATGCGCCTTAAAGACTCGAGCAGACCGGTCAGTTCGTTTTCGTTCATCTGCACGTCCTTTCGCTCGGTTCTGCGAAGAATGCCGCGAATAGATTTCCTTCGTCTCTCAGTTATCTCTCGTAATTATCTCTCATCTTTCTGCTATCTCTCATATTAGAGAGGAGTGAGAGATGAAAGATAAGATGTCTGTCATCTGTTTCATTTAAACATGTTTTCGCTGGTAAAACAATCTATATTGAGACAATACCATGGTTGTCTGTCTCTTTGCAGCATTGTTATCTCTCATATTTATCTCTCATCTTTCTGTTATCTCTCGTATTAGAGACGAATGAGATATGAGAGATGTGCGGGCGGCGGATGAGCGTGGATTTTGGACGGTCGGGAAATGAGGGTGGATATTTGGACGGTTTTTGGGCGTTTTGAGGCTGATTCCGTCCGAAAATCCACTCTCATTCGATAGGCGTCCAAGTTTCCACGCTCGTGCGGTGAACGCGCGGGGCCTTTGTCCAATCCGCTGGCATCGTCTTCAGTTCGTCGCAGAGCCGCGGCCCCATATGGGTATACTCTCGGGGATTCGACTCGATTCGCCCCCGCTGGGGCGTCAAAGGAGACTGCATATGCCCACCACCTCAACCGACCCGCGCGCCGCTGCCGCCGCGCTGCTAGTGCCCGGCACTACCTGCCACGGCTTTGCCGTCGAGCGCTGCGAGACCGTGCCCGAGCTCGACTCGGACGCCTATGTGCTGCGCCACACCGCCTCGGGCGCTCGCCTGCTGTACCTGGCATGCGATGACGAGAACAAGGCCTTTGCCATTGGCTTTAAGACGCCGCCGGCCGATTCCACCGGCGTGTTCCATATTCTTGAGCACTCGGTACTGTGCGGGTCGGCCAAGTTTCCCGTCAAGGAGCCGTTTGTCGACCTGATCAAGAGCTCCATGCAGACGTTTCTCAACGCCATGACCTACCCCGACAAGACCATCTACCCCGTTGCCACCACCAACGAGCAGGACCTGTACAACCTGATGGACGTGTACCTGGACGCGGTGTTCAACCCGGCCATCTATACCAAGCCCACCATTTTTGAGCAGGAGGGCTGGCACTACGAGCTGGACCTGCCGGAGAGCGCCGAGGGCGAAGGCGACAGCAGCTCCGCGAGCCTGTGCGAGGGCACGCTGCGCTATAACGGCGTGGTGTTCAACGAGATGAAGGGCGCGCTGTCCGACCCCATGAGCGTGCTGGACGATGCCGTCAACGCCGCGCTCTATCCCGACACCGCCTATGCGCACGAGAGCGGCGGCGACCCGCGCGCGATTCCCGCGCTCACCTACGAGCAGTTCCTGGACACGCACGCGCGTCACTACAATCCTTCCAACTCCTACATCACGCTCTACGGCGACCTGGACGTGGACCGCGCGCTGGCTTTTTTGGACGAGTGCTATCTGTCGCAGCCGAGTGCCGCGAGCCGCCGCATGGACGCCGCCGTCGCCGCCGGCGAGGACCCGTCCACGCTGGCACCCAATCCGCTGGACGTGCAGGCGCCCGTGACCTGCGAGTATAAGCGCGTCGAGATGGCCACCACACCCGAGAACGCCCTGGTGGGCCTGGGCCTGGTGCTGGGCAGCGCGCTCGACCGCAAGCGCACGATCGCGGCGGATATCCTGTTTGAGGCACTGCTGGGCTCCAACGAAGCACCGGTTAAGAAGGCCATTCTGGCTGCCGGCCTGGGCGGCAACGTGGTGAGCTACACCGCGGCCGAGAGCCTGCAGCCCTACGAGCTCATCATGCTGCAAAACGCGCAGCCCGGCGTGGCGCGCGAACTGCGTCGCGTGTTCCAGGACGCCTGCCGCGACCTGTGCGAGCACGGCGTTCCGCGCGAGCGCCTGGAGGCCATCATCAGCAGCAACGAATACGACCTGCGCCAGCGCGACTACGGTATCGCCGACGGCGTGGCCATTGCGTGCGACGCGCTGAGCACCTGGCTCTACGATGACGACGCCGCGACGCTGGCGCTCAAGTATGGCCCGGTGTACGAGGAGCTGCGCGGCGAGTTGGAAGGCAGCTACTTTGAGGACCTGCTGTGCGAGCTCGTGCTGGAGAACGACCACATGGCGCTGGTCGAGCTGGTGCCGGTGGATGCTGGTGCTGGCTCGAAGGGTGCCGAGGCCGCTGAGCTGGCAGCCAAGCGCGACGCCATGACCGATGCCGAGCTGGCCGACGTGGTCAAGCGCACGGCTGCGCTGCGTGCCGCGCAGGAGGCCGAGGACACGCCCGAGGACAAGGCCACGCTGCCGCGCCTGCGCGTGTCCGACATTGGCGAGGCGCGCCCCGAGCCGCCGCTGGTCGTAGACACGACCGCGCCCATCCCCTGCCTGCGCCACGGCATCCCCACCAACCGCCTGGCCTATGCCATGCAGTATTTCGACCTGCGATGCATCACGTTTGAGGACCTGCCCTACGTGACCCTGCTCTGCCGTCTACTCAAGAAGCTGCCCACACGCGAGCATTCGGCCGAGGAACTCGACAACCTGCTCGCCGGCAAGCTGGGCTTTTTGAGCTTTACGACCGAGGTCATGACGCAGCCCGACGTGGACGGCGTGCGCCCCTATCTGCTGGTGAGCGCCGGCGCCCTGTCCGAGAAGATCGACGCGCTGGCGAGCCTGCCGCGCGAGGTGTGGTCGAGTACGCTGCTGCTCGATGCCGACGCCGACCGCGTGCGCGACGTGCTCACGCAGATTCGCATTGGGCTTGAGCAGGGCTTTATCAACAACGGCCACTCGGCGGCGCTCGGTCGCGCGATGAGCTACAGCTCGCCTTCGGCCGTGGTGCGCGAGCAGCTCTCGGGCGTGGACTTCTACCTGTTCCTGCGCAATCTGCTCGAGCACTTTGACGAGCGACTGGACAATCTGCGCGCCAAGCTTGCCGAGCTGGCAGACCGCATCTTTGTGGCCGACGGCTGCCTGGCGAGCTTTACCGGCAGCGATGAGGACTTTAACGCGTACTGGGATGCCGCGGGCGACCTGGGGCTGGGTGCGGGCGATGGTGCCGGCCGCGACGCGCTCGCGGTGCCGGCGCCGCGCGACCGCCACGAGGCCTTTGTCATCCCCAGCGACATTTGCTTTACGGCAAGCGCGTGCGACCAGCGCCGCTTGGGGCTCGACGTGACGGGCGCTTGGGCGGTTGCCGCCAACGCGCTCTCCTACGACTACCTGTGGAACGAGATCCGCGTGAAGGGCGGCGCATACGGCTGCGGATTCCGCGCGGTCGGCGAGCGTCAGGCGGCGTTCTACACCTACCGCGACCCGGCAATCGATCCCTCGATTGAACGCGTGGCGCGCGCAGGCGAATGGCTCGGCAGCTTTGAGCCCGACGAGGCCGCCTTTGAGGGCTTTATCGTGAGCTGCGTGAGCGGCATGGACGCGCCGGTGAAGCCGTACGCGCTCACCAAGCGCCGCAACACGACCTACCTGGCCGGGCTCGATCCGCATGCACGCGAGGAGCGCCGCGCCCAGATGCTCGCCGCCACGCCCGGTGAGCTGCGCTCGCTCGGCACCGACGTGACGCGCATCGCAGCCGAGTCGCCCACCTGCGTCTTTGGCGGCCGAGACGTCATCGCCAAGAGCAACGCCGGCTTTAACGTCATCGACCTGCTCTCCTAGCCACCAAAGGTAGATTTTTGAGCAAAAACCACCACGAAGGGGACAAGCACCTCTGTGGTGGTTCGAACAGTTGTTCTATACGTACACGTGTTCTATACTATGAGGTGTTTGCATCGGATTAAAATTGCAACTAGAATATAGTTGCAGAATGTGAGGCGGGATGACTCGAGCCGATAAACTCATCGCCCAACTGTTTAGCTGCCCTTCGACGTATCGGTATGCCGATTTTTTAAAAGTCATGGCTTCATATGGCTTTGAAATGGACAGCAAAGGCAAGACATCCGGATCGCGCGTTCGCTTCTACAGGCCATCAGATGGCAGGATGTTCGTGATGCATGCGCCTCATCCATCTGATGAATTGACGGCGGGGACCATTCGAAACATCGTTCGGTTTCTGCAAGATGTCGGAGGTAGTCATGAGTAACGTTTTGGCATACAAGGGTTATTTCGCCCCGGTCGAGTTCGATGCCGAACAGCATGTGCTAACAGGTATGGTCGCCGGCATTAGGGACGCAATCGTATTTGAAGGCTCCACGGCTGACGAAGTGGAGCAATGTTTCCACGACGCCGTCGACGATTATCTTGAGTTTTGCGCCGAGAAGGGCAAGGAACCCGAACGGGCTTTCAAAGGCTCGTTCAACGTAAGAACGGGCTCCGAACTCCACAAGCAGGCAGCGCTGGCAGCGGCAAAGAAGGGTGAGTCACTCAATAAGTTTGTGACCGAAGCAATCGCTGCCGCGCTATAGCGTTAACGCATGGGCCAAAACCACCACAAAGGGGACAGGCGCCTTTGTGGTGGTTTTGGGCTGTCATTATCGCGTTTGCCCAGATAAAACCTGCCAAAATAAACCTGTCCCTTTTTGGTAGGTTTGGGAGAGGGAGCTGGGATGGACAAGACCGAATTGCGGCGAGTGGTGATTGCCCGGCGCAATGCAATTGGGTTGAATGCGCGGGCGGCAAAGTCTGCCGCTATCTGTGCGCGGCTTGTTGAGCTGTTGGATCGCTCGGACGCCACCGGACACGCCTTGTCCGCCGAACCACACACCGTTGCCGTCTATGCCGCCATGGGCTCCGAGGCAGACCCTGCCGCCTTTGCCGTGGCGGCCGCCAAACGCGGCTGGCGCGTCGCCTATCCGTGCATGCTCTCGGCAATTGATGCCGCAGCTTGTGGCCAGCGCATGTGCATGCGGGCAGTTGCCGCCGACGATGCGTCCGCGGCGCCGTTTATCGCCCACCCCACGCGGGCCTTTGCGGCCACAGACATCGACAGCAGCCGCTTCCCTATCGTGCCTGCCGAGGCTCTCAACATGATCGTCGTGCCGCTCGTGGCCTTCGACCACACCGGCGCGCGCCTAGGCTACGGTGGCGGTTGCTACGACCGCTACCTGCCCACAGTTTCGCCTACATGCCAAGTTGTCGGTATCGCCTTTGACGAGCAGTGCATCAGCCGCGTCCCCACCGACATCCACGACCAGCCGCTATCCAACATCATCAGCGCCTAACGGCTGGCGAACCTCCCGACAGCCTAGTGCTCCTCGCCGGCGCGGGCCAGGTCGTAGGGCGTGGTCTGGTAGACGTAGTAGTTGAGCCAGTTGGTATAGAACAGCTGAGCCTGGCTGCGCCAAACGTTGCGCGGCTCGGCGGTGGGGTCGTCGCCCGGGAAGTAATGCGCCGGCACCTCGGGATCAAGCCCGCGCTTCACGTCGCGCTCGTACTCCAGACGCAGCGTGTCGGTATCGTACTCGGGATGACCAAAGACAAAGAAGCGGCGGCTGTCGGTCGACTTGACGATGTACAGGCCCACCTCGTCGGACACGGCCACGACCTCAAGCTGCGGCTCGGCCTCCACGTCCTCGCGGCGCACATCGGTGTTGCGCGAATGCACGGCATAGAAACGGTCGTCAAAACCGCGGACCAGCGGGCTCTGCGGCTTCACCAGATAATGCTCAAAGACGCCGCTCGCCTTTGCCGGCAGGTCGTACTTCTGAATACCGTAATGATGGTAGAGCCCCGCCTGCGCGCCCCAGCAAATGTGCAGCGTAGAGTGCACGTGCGTGGTGGACCAATCCATGATCTGGCAGAGCTCGGGCCAGTAGTCGACCTCCTCGAACGGCATCTGCTCCACCGGCGCGCCCGTGATGATCAGGCCGTCGTAGTGGATGTCGCGGATGTCGTCGAACGTGCGGTAGAACGTCTCCAGGTGGCCGGCGCTTACGTGCGTTGCCTCGTGCGTCTTGGTGCGCAGCAGGTCCACCTCCACCTGCAGCGGCGTGTTGGAGAGCTTGCGCATAATTTGCGTCTCGGTGGCGATCTTGGTGGGCATGAGGTTGAGGATGAGCACACGCAGCGGGCGGATGTCCTGGTGCAGCGCGCGGTACTCGGTCATGACAAAGATGTTCTCGCTCTCGAGCTGCGCGGCGGCAGGGAGGGCGTCGGGAATGCGAATGGGCATGGAAGCTCCTAACGAGTCAGTTGCAGCTATGGTACAACGACCGGCCCCATCCGCGCGAGCACATCGCCCAGCGGTAGATTTTTGGACCATGCCTTAATTTCTACCTTTCGCTCTCTCGGGCACAGTTTGCCCCAAAACGCCGCAAAAGTAGAAATTAAGGCATGTCCCAAAAATCTACGGCACTTTAGTCTAGCAAAGTGGCAGCAGGACGCTACAATGGTTCGACGCGAAAAACTCGGCCGGAAGGATACGTATATGTACCAGACGCGTAAGATTGGTGTGGTCGGCCAGGGCCACGTAGGAGCACATGTCGCCAACAGCCTGCTTATGCAGGGCATTGCCGACGAGCTCTACCTGTGCGATATCAACGAGGCCAAGGTGACGTCCGAGGTCCAGGACCTGCGCGACTCCCTTTCGTTTGTCCCGTATAACACCAAGATCGTCAACTGCTACGACCGCTACGAGGAGCTGGCCTGCTGCGACGTCATCGTCAACGCTGCCGGTAAGGTCGCGCTGGCCGCCGGCAACCGCGACGGCGAGCTGTTCTTTACCACCGACGCCGCCCGCACCTTTGCCAAGCGCATCGTCGACGCCGGCTTTGACGGCATCTTCGTGAGCATCTCCAACCCCTGCGACGTCGTGTGCACCGAGCTGTGGCACCTGACCGGCTACGATCCCAAGAAGATCATCGGCTCGGGCTGCGGCCTGGATTCCGCCCGCCTGCGCACCGAGATCTCCAAAAAGATCGGCGTGAGCCCCAAGTCCATCGACGCCTACATGATCGGCGAGCACGGCTTTAGCCAGCTTGCCGCCTTTAAGGCCGCAACCATCGCCGGCAAGAGCCTCACCGAGCTTCAGGCCGAGAACCCCGACAAGTATGCCTTCGACCACATGGAGATTGAGGAGCTCGCGCGCAAGGGCGGCTATGTGACCTACGCCGGCAAGCAGTGCACCGAGTACGCCGTCGCCAACTCCGCCGCGCGCGTCTGCGCCGCCGTGCTGCACAACGAACACGCCGTGCTTTCGGCATCTACGCTTATGACTGGCCAGTATGGCGAGGAAGGCATCTTTACCTCCCTGCCGTGCGTAATCGGCGCCGAGGGCGTCGAGGAGGTCTACACACTCGACCTGTCCGAGCACGAGCTCGAGGGCTTCCACAAGAGCTGCCAGCACATTCGCGACAACATCGCCCA
>URKC01000069.1:0-11239 GCA_900548295.1 uncultured Collinsella sp. | reverse complement strand
CGTCCATGAGCGCCCGGCGCTTTATTTAAGCGTTTTGCCTGATAAAACCTGCCAAAATAAACCTGTCCCTTTTTGGCAGGTCAAGCGGAGAGGACTGCTTGTGAACATCCTGGTTTTGTTGCCCGTCAACGACCGCCATCGCGCAATTCTTGAGTCGAGCGCTCCGGGCGAGAACTTTATCTATACGAGCGCCGACGCCATCACGCATGAACAAGTCGCCAACGCCGACGTGATCTTGGGCAACATAGACCCTGCCCTGCTTACCGCATGCGAGCACCTCCAGCTACTGCAGCTGCAGACCGCGGGCTATGACGACTACCTTGCTGCCGGCACCGTGCCGGCTGACGCCAAGCTGTCTTGCTCGGTGGGCGCCTACGGCCAGGCCGTGAGCGAGCACATGTTTGCCATGGTGCTGTCAATGATGAAGCGCCTGCCCGGCTACCAGGACCTGCAGCGCGAACATCGCTGGGAGGACTTGGGCCCGGTCACCTCGCTCAAAAATGCCAACGTGCTGGTGCTGGGCGCGGGCGATATCGGCGGCCACTTTGCCACGCTCTGCCGCAGCATGGGTGCGCACGTCCGCGGCATCAAGCGCCATCCGCTCGTCTATCCCATTGTGTTTGAGGACATGGACGGCATGGATGCCCTGTCCGAGCGCCTAGCCGAGGCCGACATCGTCGCATCCTTTATGCCCAGCACACCCGAGACCCGCGGCCTGGCGAACGCCGAGTTCTTCGCCGCGATGAAACCGGGCACCTTCTTTGCCAACGGCGGCCGCGGCGATCTTGTGGTCGCCGACGACTTGGTTGCCGCCCTGGAGTCGGGACATCTCGCCGGCGCCGCGGTCGACGTCACCGACCCCGAGCCGCTGCCTGAGACAAGCCCACTGTGGGATGCACCCAACATGCTCATCACGCCGCACGTCTCCGGTTGGTTCCACCTGGCAGCCACACTTAACAACGTGGTCGACATCGCCGCCGAGAATCTGCGTCACCTGCAGGCCGGCGAGACCCTGCGCTGCTGGATCGAGCATTAGGGTTCCACCGTTCTAACGGACGGCGGACCGGTCGACGCTACGAGCCCGTCTGGACGGCAATCTGCCTTTCAATCGTCGGGCATGGCCAGAAGGCCAATGCCCTCCTCTTTCAAGGCACCTTGCTCGCCCAGACGGGCTCTCGCTGACTTTTTCTCTACCCGCAAAGCTTTAGGGACTCAGCGGCTTGTAATGCCGCTGGCATATGCCCAGATAAAACCTGCCAAAATTAACATCCCTTTTTGGTAGGTTTTAGAGCTCAACGCTTTCGGCGCCGTTGATGTTCAGGTCACGCTCGTAGAAGGCCGTGAGGGCGCGGATGGCGTACATCACGTCGCGCACGCCGCCGGTCTCGTAGCTCGAGTGCATGGCAAGCTGCGGCAGGCCCACGTCCACGGCATGCATGCTCGCCTGCATGTTCGACAGATTGCCGAGCGTGGAGCCGCCGGCCATGTCGCTCTTGTTGGCGAAGGCCTGCGTGGGCACGTCGGCGTCATCGCAGATAGCCTGGAACACCGCGCGGCTAAAAGCATCGGTGCAGTAGTGCTGGTTGGCGGCTTCCTTGATGACGATGCCGCCGTTAAGCACAACCCGGTTGCGGGCATCGCACTTCTCGGCGTGGTTGGGGTGCACGGCATGCGCGTTGTCGCAGCTCACGAGCATCGAAGCGGCAAGTGCGCGGTGGTACGACTCGCCATCGAAGCCCAGCGACCCGTTGATGCGGCGCAGCGCGTCGGCCAAGAACGTCGACATGGCGCCCTGCTTGGTCTCGGAGCCAACCTCCTCGTTATCGAAGCAGCAGAAGACCGAAACGTCGTGCGCATTCTCGGCACCCAAAAATGCCTGCAGCGAGGTGTAGGCGCAGGCCAGGTCGTCGAGCTTGGGCGTCGAGATAAACTCGTCGGCCCAGCCCCAAATGCGCGCATCCTGACGATTGACCAGGAACAGATCGCGGCCCAGAATCTGCTCGGGCTCAACGTCCAGCTCTTCGGCGATCAGGGCATCGAAGTCACCCTGCTTAAGCTCGCCGGCGCTGATGAGCGGGCACAGGTCGACGGCTCGGTTGGGAGCAAAGCCCTCGTTAACGCCGCGGTTCATGTGGATGGCAAGGCTCGGGATGATGGCGACTTCGCGCTCGGTGGCAAGCAGGCGGCTCTCAATGCGGTCACCCTCGCGCACCAGCACGCGGCCCGCGAGCGCCAGCGGGCGATCGAACCAGGTGTAGTCGATCATGCCGCCGTAAGCCTCGGTGTTCAGGCGCAACGTCTCGCCTGCGCCATCGAGCTCGGGCACGGCCTTGACCTTAAACGTCGGCGAATCGCTGTGCGACGCCGTGAGCTGAAAATGATAGTCACCGGCAACGCCGTCCTCGCCCCACGTCGCAGCCAAGTCCTCGCCCACCTTAAAGGCGATAACGCTCGAAGTATTGCGCTGCGTGTAGTAACGACCGCCCGGTTCGATATCCCATGCCGCGTTCTCGGGCAGATAGGTAAAGCCTGCCTCGTCGAGCTCGGCCATAATGGTCGCCGCCGTATGGAACATGCTGGGGCATGCCTCGATAAAGTCGATAAGGTCGTTGGCGGCCTCGATATCGTCGGCCGTCACGTGCGTGCGCTCGGGCGTTTCCTGATCCGTCATGCTCTCCCCTTTCGCTGGGTTGATGGTCCCTTCCAGCATACCCCGCCGCGCCAGCGCCGCACTCTTCATTCCGTGCTTAATTCCGCGCCGCTCACCAAGTTGAGTCATCATGCCCGCACTCCTTTTGCGACAATTACGCTAACAGGACGAGAGGAGTCGTCATGAAGCCACGTAACATTGCCATCGCCTACGGTGTCGCGGGAGCCGCCGTCGGCCTTGCCGCTGTCACCGGTATCGTTTATCACAAGCAAATCAAGTCCGCCGCGTCGCTCAAACGCTTGACCGACTATGCGGATGGCTATGACCTGTACGCAATCGACATCGCCTACGACTACGATCTTGATCGCATCATCGCTGCTGGCGTGCGCGACGACCAGGCCTACATCGATGCCGTGGTGGCGCAGGTGCTGCCCGGTGTGCCGACACATGTCCAGGCACCCCAGTTTGCCTGCAGCGCTTTTGTCGCCGTAGATGCCGAAGGCCGCGTGCGCACCGGTCGCAATTACGACTTTAAGGACGACACCTCGGCGCTGCTGGTGCGCAATCACCCGCGTGACGGCTATGCCTCCATCGGCTTTGCCGCCCTTAACAACCTGGGCGATAACACTCCGCTTGACTCCGTCGCCGGACGCGCCGCCGCACTCATGGGCCCGTTTGCCCAGCTCGATGGTGTTAACGAATGTGGCGTGTCCATTGCCGTACTCACCCTGGATTCCAAGCCCTGTGACCAGGACACGCAACGCCCCGTCATCAATACCTCGCTCGCCATCCGTCTGGTGCTCGACCGTGCCGCCACCACGCAAGAAGCTGTCGACCTGCTTTCCGCCTACGACATGCACGCCATGGCAGGACGCGATTACCACTTCTTTGTCAACGACGCCGCCGGTGACGCGCGGGTGGTGGAGTGGGATCCGCGCGATCCGGACCGCACTTTCAAAGCGACTCCTGTGCGCCAGGTTACGAACTTCTATGCCTGCTATGACGACGAAGTGCTGCCCAACCAAAAGAATGGCGAGCTGGGCCATGGTAAAGAGCGCGCCGTCGCAATCGCCGATGTCCTGGACGCCCATGTCGGTGCCCAAGACGAGGCAGTCGCTTGGAAGGCCCTACGCGCCGCAGCGCAAGAGCCCAATCCGGAAGACATCACCAGCAATACGCAATGGTCGGTCGTCTTTGACAATACCGAACCCGCCGCCGCTATTACGCTGCGCCGCCACTGGGGCGACGTCGACGCCTTCGCACTGTAAGGAGCCAGGCCCGTCGACCTTACGTTCCCTGACGTTGCTTACATTTCCATACGCTTGAGCTAACACGTTTTACCCCCGTATCAACAGTGTGCGGGGGTAAACTTATGCGCATGTTATAACTTGCCCGGAAGGATTCATCATGCTTAGGATCGGTCTTCTTACCAGTGGCGGCGACTGCCAGGCGCTCAACGCCACCATGCGCGGCATTGTCAAAACGCTTATGACCAATAGCAAAGAGCCTATCGAGATCTATGGTTTTGAGGATGGCTACCAGGGCCTTATCTACAGCAGGTTCCGCGTCATGACGCCCGCCGATTTTAGCGGCATCCTCACCCGCGGCGGCACCATCCTGGGCACAAGCCGTACGCCGTTCAAGCGTCTGGACATTCCCGAGGCCGACGGCGTCGAGAAGGTGCCCGCAATGGTCCACACCTATCATAAGCTGCAGCTCGACTGCCTGTTTATGCTGGGCGGTAACGGCTCCACCAAGACCGCCAACCGCCTGCGCGAAGAGGGCCTCAACGTTATCGCCCTGCCCAAGACCATCGATAACGACACCTGGGGCACCGAGCTGACGTTTGGCTTTACGAGCGCCATCGACGTCGCCACCAAGTGCATCGACGACATTCACACCACCGCCTCGAGTCACGGCCGCGTGTTCGTTATCGAGATCATGGGCCACAAGGTTGGCTGGATCCCGCTGTACGCCGGCGTCGCGGGCGGCGCGGATGTCATCTTGATTCCCGAGATCCCCTACGACATGGACAACGTCATCAAGACCATCGAGCATCGTATGGAGACCGGCAGCCGCTTTACCATCGTGGCCGTCGCCGAGGGCGCTATCTCCAAGGAGGACGCGGCGCTGTCCAAGAAGGAATACAAGAAGAAGCTTGCCGAGCGCACGAGCCCGTCGATCGTCTACGACATCGCCAAGGAGATTGAGGCCAAGACCGGTCGCGAGACCCGCGTCGCCATCCCCGGCCACACGCAGCGCGGCGGCCAGCCCGATGCCCAGGATCGCATCTTTGCGACCCAGTGCGGCGTCGAGGCCGCGCTTGGCTGCCTGCGCGGCGAGTTTGGCTACATGATCGCCCTGCGTGACGGCAAGATGTGCCACATGCCGCTCGAGGAGGTCGCCGGCAAGCTCAAGTTTGTCGACCCCCAGAGCGACCTGGTGCGCGAAGCCAAGGCGTTGGGCATCAGCTTCGGCGACGAATAGCCTCGGCCGAAATCCATCCCATCGGGCCCTCCGACCCCGCCCGACGTATTTCGATTTGGCTCCTCCCTTGGCTCCGTCAAAGGTCGCCAATCGAAATCGTCGGGCGGGGTCGGAGGGCCCTGCGCTTACATACTCGCCGAGGCTATTCGTCTTCTTGCTGCGGGTGCCTGGTCTGAAATTAAGTTGCGGTGAAATAGTTCCTGCTTAGTCCGCAAATGGCTGAATCCAGAAACTATTCCACCGCAACTTACTGAGTGGGGGCTCTTGGCTGCTACTTGCACTGACATTTGTCCTAAAATGGCTGGTCGTTAGGGGTTGCTACCGGTAGTTGCGGTAGGGTTGGGGCAGATTCTAACTAGAAATGGTGGTCGCTACCGGTTGTTCTCGGCATACTCGGCTCATTCGATTCGACCATCAAACGAAAGGAACCACCATGGATCTTGCGATGGCACAGCGCCTCGTCGATCGCCGTAAAGCTGCCGGCCTTTCTCAGGAGGCGCTTGCTGCCCAGCTGGGCGTAAGCCGCCAGGCTGTTAGTAAATGGGAGCGCAGCGAGTCCTCACCCGATACCGATAACCTCATTGCGCTCGCCGCGCTGTATGACGTGTCGTTGGACGAGCTGTTATATGGGGAGGCGGTGGCTAGCGCTGATGACTCACAGGCTGATGATGAGGCACAGAACAGCAACGCCGGCACCAAAGCTTCAGATAAGGCTGAAGAGGCTGAGGCTTCTACTGAGCACGCTGATTGCAGCGATAAGCCACTTGTCGATATTTCCCTCGCGCGCGGTATCCACGTCATTGATCCCAATAAAGGCGAGGAAGTCCATGTTGGTTGGAGCGGCATCCATGTGACCAACGAGCGCAAGGGTGAAGAGGTCCATGTGGGGCCAGACGGATTGTATATCGATACGCTTGAGGACGATGGACATAGCGTGCATACCAATGACGATGGCACCGTCACCATCGACGGCGAGACGTTTTCCAGCTGGAAGGAGGCGCACGACAAGCTCGACCATCATGGCAAGCATTTCCACACCAAGGTCGGACGTGCATGGAACAAATTCCCCTTCCCCGCACTTGTCGCTCTCGCCTATCTGGTGCTCGGCATTGTCTACGGCACATGGGGCATGGGGCTTTTCCTCGTCTTTCTGGTTCCCGTCTACTACGCGATTGGTGACTTCATCGATCGGCGCCACCTGTCTAAGCTGATCGAGGCCATCTACCCGGCAGCCGCCATCGCTTGGTTCCTCTACATGTGGCTCTGTTTGGGACAGCCCCATCCTGCATGGATCATCCTCATCACGATTCCCGTCATAAAGGCGCTCATGCGCTGGTGCCGCAAACAATGGAAGCACCGCAAACAGGCCTAACACGCTCCGACCCACCAGCACCCAACCGCCCCTGCCCTTCTCCTAAGTTGCGGTGAGATAGGGACTGTTTTGAAGCTCCAAAGCGCCAAACAGTCCGTATATCACCGCAACTTACAAACAACTGGGTCAGTTCCGGCACGGAGATTAGCATTGAGCTGACCGCGCGCCAAGAAAAGGGCCTATTTACTACGTTTAACTCGAGAGGGCCGACCATACCCGCCTTTTCCAAAAACTGGCAAGCCATCTACCTGCGGTTTTAATTTCATAATCTTTGTCATGGTCGAGGGTGTGGTAGCAAACGTAGTAGATAGGCCCGTTTTGCGGCATACGACCCATTCAAGCCCAATCTCGAAGGCTGGAGAAAGCCCTTCATCCACGCCTGTGAGCGAAAACCAAATAGAATGAAAGGCAAATGGAAAAGCCCGTTTAACGAGCGGAGGACATATGCGCGACGTAGCCGAAAGCGACTGGAAGCTGTTTAAGAAAATGCTTCCTCAATGGCAAGAACGTTATATGGAAAAGCTCATCGGCCAGTATGTTGAGATACTGAACGGCGACAGTGAAGCGTCCAGTAGATTTTGGGCACTAGAAGAGCGCCTCAATAGAGACAAGCTGTCCTCAGGCGTAATTGCAAACGACATTCGCCGCAGCACAATGCACCGCGAGATAGCCAATTTGCTTATCGACAGCGTGATCACCCTTGACGACCTTGACGGTTTTACCGAGGACATTAAGAGCTATGCGCAACACTGGATTGGCCAGTAAGAGCACTGAACGACAGACATCCCCAGCAAAACGGGGCAAACGCCGGGCCACCTAATGGTTGTCCGGCGTTTGCGCAGATAAAACCTGCCAAAATAAACCTGTCCCTTTTTGGCAGGTCACTCGGCGCTCTTGAGGGCGCCGACCATGTCGATCTTGTTGAGGGTACGATTGGTGGCTAGGTTGACGATAAACGTAAAGCCAAAGGAAAGCACCACGGCGAGCACGTAGCTTAGCGGCTCGACTTCGACGTCAAAGTACAGCGACGGCATCTGCAAAATGTACGTAAAACTCTCGGCCAGCAAGCCGCCCAGTGGCACGCCCAGCGCGGCGCCAATTGCCGTGAGGATCAACGTCTCCTTGTTGACGTAATGGTGCACCTCGCCACGGCGGAAGCCCAGCACCTTGATGGTCGCCAGCTCGCGTTCGCGCTCGGAGATATTCGTGTTGGACAGCGTAAACACCACCACAAACGACAGGCATGCCGCCATAAAAGTCACGAGCACCACGACCGAATTGATGATCGCAAAGTTCGCCTCGTAGTTCTGCCAATGTTCGGCCGTGCTCGAGATGGTGAGCCAACCGTCGCTCTTAAGCTTCTTGCTAAACGCAATCTGGTCGGCCGACGAGCCCTTAAGCAGCACAAAGACGCCGTTGAGGCGTGCGCTTCGACCGAACGCGCGCTCATAGGTGCCCTGCGTCATGTAAAGCGTGTTGCCAAGATAGTTAAGCGAAATGTCACTGACTTTGACCTTGGCAACATTGAGCGACGAATCCTGGACGTATGCCGTATCGCCCGGCTGAATCCCCAGCACCAGCTGTGAACTCTTACTCAGATACACGTCTCCGTCACGCAAAGACAGCGGCTCTTTGGACTCGTCCTCGAGGCGCACATAGTCGTCCAGGTCGTTCGTGCGGTCATCGGGCACCACGATCAGCTGCACGGTCTCGCTCTTGCCGCCAAACGTAAAGGTGACGTTGTCGGTCATAATCGGCAGCGTCGAAGTCACGGTCACGTTGGAATCATTGGCCGCGCTGCGCTCATCCAACGCCGCGCACGTCTGCGTAAAGTCATCGGGGTTGGCGACCGCCAGCAAGTCATAACGCGTGATATGCCCGTACTGTTTGGGCGAAAGCGCCACCGACGTATCGCGAATACCCATACCGCAGATCACAAGCGCGGTGCAACCCGCGATGCCAAAGATGGTCATAAAGGCACGCTTTTTGTAACGGAACAGGTTGCGCGCAGCCACCTTGTTCAAAAAGCCCATGCGGCGCCAGATAAAGCCGATGCGCTCAAGTAGGATGCGCGAGCCGGCGCGCGGGGCCTTGGGGCGCATGAGCGAGGCCGGGGTCTCGGCCATCTCGTGGCGGCAGGCGATAATTGTGGCGCCCACCACGCCCACGGCAAACAGCGCCACCGAGACGATCGAGGACACGATGTCGTACGAAAGCAGCATCTGGGGCAGCGAGTACATGTCGTCGAACACCGTAAACAGGAACAGCGGCAGGCCCACAAAGCCGATGATATTGCCGAGCACGCCGCCAATCAGGCACGCCCACAGCGCATAGTCCACGTATTTGGACAGGATGCGCTCGCGCGAGTAGCCGAGCGCCTTGTACAGGCCAATGAGCGTGCGCTCCTCCTCGACCATACGCGTGGCGGTGGTGAGGCTGATGAGCACGGCGACGATAAAGAAGATGAACGGGAACACCGTCGCAATAGCCTCAATTGACGAGCTATCGCTCTCCACGCTTGAGTAGCTTGCGATATTGTCGCGGTCCTGGATGTACCACGTGCATTCACCCAAATCGGAAAGCTCGGCGCGGGCATCGGCAAACTGCTGGTCGGCGGCGGCGCGGCGCTGATCCAGGTCGGCCTGAGCCTGGACGCGTTCCTCGCTGCCCTGGGCCATGCGATTGATGTTGTCCTGCTCAATCCCAAAGAGCATATTCGCCTGGCGCTCGGCCGCATCCAAGCTTGCCGGCGTGTCGACTGTCAGCTCCTGAACGCGCGCCTTCTCACGCTCCTCGCGGATCTTCTCTATATTGCCCTTGACCTTGTTGATCTTTGCCGCGTAGGCATCCGAATAGGAGTTGAGGCTCTTGGCTCCTTCGACGACTACGTGGACTGCGGAATAGGACGACGACGTCGCGGCGTCCTCGCTCACATAGAACTTATAGTCCGCCGCCGAAGCAGCGCGAAAGGCGTTGACTGTCGAGTCGGAGCTCACATCAGTGGGATCGAGGACCTCGGCCGTAATGGTGTAATCGCCCGCGGCAAACTGATCCTTGGCGCTTTGGTTCGACGAGCTCGCGTCATTGGCGGCAAAACTCACCGTATCGCCGAGCTTTTTGCCCGAAGACTTCAGGAACTTCGAAGTCACCGCGACTTCATCGGCGCTCTCGGGCAAATCGCCGTTCACGAGCACCGGCTGATCGATGTTCTCCTTGGAGAGACTTTGCACGACCACGCGCTCGCGCGTTGTGCCCACGGCGGTGTAGGCGGTCTCGGCGTAGATGCCCTCGGCCGTTTCGACGCCATCGACCTCTTGGATGGCGTCGAGATCATCGTCAGTCAGGCCATAGGTCGACTGCACGTTAATGTCATAGACATTTTGCTGGTCGAAGTAGGCGTCGACCGAATCGCACAGATCCTCGCAACCCGCCTTGAGGCCGCACATCACGCTCACGCCGAGCGCGGTGATGACCACGATAGATAGGAAGCGCTTAAGACTGCCGCGGATTGTGCGGTAGATGCCACGGCGAAATACCGTCGGCACCATATCGTTTGAGCTTTGGGCGGTACGGTAGGTCGCGAACTCCCGGTCGCGGCCCGCGTGCTCCGTATCGTGGTTTTGGCTGTTTTGGCGGTCCTGGTCCATGGGCGCTACCACTCGATTGTCTCGATAGACACGGGATTTTGCTGGACCGTCTCGCTCTCCACGCGGCCGCTCTTAAAGCGGATCAGGCGATCGGCCATGGGCGCCAGCGCGGAGTTATGGGTGATGATAATGACCGTGATGCCCTGCTTGCGGCAGGTGTCCTGCAGCAACTGCAAAATCTGCTTGCCGGTTTTGTAGTCGAGTGCACCCGTGGGCTCGTCGCACAAAAGCAGCTTGGGGTTCTTGGCCAGCGCGCGGGCAATGGACACGCGCTGCTGCTCGCCGCCCGATAGCTGCGCGGGGAAGTTGGCGAGGCGCTCGCCCAGGCCAACCTGGCAAAGCGTTTGCTCGGCATCGAGTGAATCGGGGCAGATTTGCGCCGCGAGCTCGACGTTTTCGAGCGCCGTCAGGTTGGGGACCAGATTGTAGAACTGGAAGACAAAGCCGACGTCGGCGCGGCGGTATTCCACGAGCTGCGCCTCGTTAGCGGAGCTCACATCGCGCCCGTCCACCGTCACGGTGCCGGAAGTCGCCGTATCCATGCCACCCAGAATGTTGAGCGCCGTGGTTTTACCGGCGCCCGAAGCGCCCAGGATAATGGCAAGCTCGCCACGCTCAACGGTAAAGCTCGCGCCGTCGAGCGCGTGAATGCGGGCATCGCCCTCGCCGTATGCTTTGATGACGTCTTTAAATTCGATATAGGCCATCGATCGGTTCCCATCTGGTCGGATAACTCTTTAGTATTACCCATTTCGCACCTATCAAAAAGAGACAGGTTTATTTTGGCAGGTTTTATATGGGGAAACGTACCTCTTTGGGGGCAGCGCGGGACGCGCAGGGGCGGCCGTGCAGATCGGCACAGCCGTCTCACGTGGAATCGACCGACGCCTGCCTTTCCGTGACACCGGCAACTCGTTTTTGCTTGTTGGCATGGCCGCCATTATGCCTTGGGACTGAGCACTCAAATTCTCACTCCTCATTGCCACGCTTGCCGCAAGCTATCAGGGTGACGAGATGACGACGCTCGCTGTAGCAGCGCAGCCACACTCTATAAGCGAGGCGTTTGCCAGCAAAAAAGCGCGC
>URKC01000068.1:0-11760 GCA_900548295.1 uncultured Collinsella sp. | reverse complement strand
CGCTACGAAGAAGTAGACGAGGAAGGCAAGGGCTGCGATCCACCCGTCCTGTGCGAAAAAGTGTTTACGAACGTTTGCGACTCGCCAGGGCGCCTGCGGCGATGGCGGCTGTTCCCGCAAGGGCGGCTGCCACGATGGCTGCGTTCGAGGTGTCGCCGGTTGCCGCGAGCTTGCCGACGGTCTTGGCTCCCTTGGCTGCAACTGCAACGGTCTTGGTTGTCTTCGTGCCCTCGGACTTGGAACCCTCGGGCTTGGTCTTGCCGTGCTTTTCCTCGGGCTTGGTCTCCTCGGGAGGCACGATGACCGTGCTCTTGGCGACAGCGGCGTCATAGGGGGAGTCAATCGTGGCATCGCCCGTGCCAATGGTCTGCCCCGCCTCGTAGACGATGCCGTCGCTGAGCTCTTCCTTGTTGCGATAGTCAATGACTTTGCCGCCTGCAGGCGTCTGGATGATGGCGTCCTTGATTTCGATGGTGCCGATCGCCTTGCCGTCCGCGCTCATGGCAAGGGCGAAGATAGCCGCCGTGTCTCCCTCGGCCGTGACCTTGCTGCGGACGATCGAGATGGTCGCGGGCGTGATGCCCTTCTCGGTCTGCGCGAAGATGCCGATGTTCAGGCCCTCGGACTCAGGGATGATTTCGTCGTTTTGGTCTCCACTGTAGTGGTCGGGGCCGTCGCCGCCGGTCTCGGCATAGCGGGCTATGGCCTTGACAACGGAGTCGCTGATGTAGATATGGCCACCCGCTTCGTCGGAGTAGAAATTACTGGTGGAGATTGCAACCGAGAACCTGCCTTCTGCGAGCGCATCCACAGTCGAGCCGTTCTTGATGACGATGTTGTCCTCATCGGTGAAGAGTGCGCTGGCTTCCCCGCCATCTGAGCTTGCGCGGACCGTCACGGTCGCGCCATCGAGCGTGATGCCCTTGTAGACATAGATGCCATACCCAACGCCACTTGCGTTGAGGGAAGCGTTCGTGACCGTGAGGCTGTTTTTACCGTCGATGGCGACGTCTTCCTCGGAGCTTGCCTTGACCTGGCTGCCACCCGAGATCTCGATGTTGCCGTCGGCCCAAATCGCATTGTCTTTGATAGAGCTTGCCTCTACCTTGCCGCCGCCCTTTATGATGAGGTTCTCGTTAGCATCGATACCCTGATCCTCGGTGGCCTTGGCGGTGACGGTTCCGCTGTTGTCGATCGTGATGTTGCCGTCGGCCCTGATGCCATCCGAATCGCCCGTGGCGTTAACGTTTCCCGAGCCCTTGATGGTGACATCGCCCCCGGCATCGATGGCATCGTGCTCGGTGCTCGTGGCGTTGACAGTGCCAGCGCCGTCGATGTTGATGTTGCCGACGGAAGTGATGGCGTCACGAGAAGATGTCACGTTGAGCGTGCTGGACGCGTCGCCCTGAATATTAAGCTCGGCGTTCTCGTTCGCGCCATCCTTAACCTTGATGCCGCGGCCGTTGTCGTTAGTGACGGTGTTGTTGCCCTCGTAGCTCACGTTGAGCTTGCCCGCTGCCTCGATCGCACCGCCGTTGTAGCCGTTGAGCTTCATATCATCGGCGCCGTCCCATGACCAGGTGCCGGCGGCGTCTCCCGCGGGCCCCGCGGCCGCTTCGTGGCGGACGCCATCGACGTCCACCCACTCCGCCGCGAGCGAGACGCTCGGCATGAGCAGCGAGCTCACCGTGAGCGCGCACACGGCACCCACGACGATGCGGCGCGTCACGCGGCGCCAGCTGCTGTGCGCGAGTCCTATGCGACGGCGAACGTCGGGCTCGACAAAATGGGCTCCAGAGGTTTTGTCATTGCGCTTGGGGGTCGTGAACAAGGCGGCCATGGCTACTCCCATCCTCATAGGGCCTATGCGATTACGCCCAGCATATCTGCAGGATGTAGCCGGCGGTAGTGCCGTTTGGAGGGCAAAATGTCCAAAACTCGGGAAGCAATACATCGCGCGTCCGTGCGTTGCCTGGCTTTAAAAGAAAAGCGCGGAGCCGCTCGATGCGACTCCGCGCCTTGTTGTTTTGCTTTAGCAGACTATGCTGTTACGCCACGAAGAAGTAGACGAGGAAGGCAAGGGCTGCGATCCACATGAGCGGCTTGATCTTGGAGGCCTCGCCCTTAAAGAGCGCGACGATCACGTAGGCGATAAAGCCCAGGCCAATGCCGGCAGAGATGGAGTAAGTGAAGGGCACGCCGGCGACAATCATGAACGCCGGGAAACCTTGCGACACGTCGGACCAGTCGATCTCGGAGGCCTCGCTCATCATGAGGTAGCCGACGTAGACCAGAGCACCGCAGGTGGCGGCGCTGGAAACGATGGTGACGATGGGGGAGAAGAACGCGGCGAGGATGAACAGCACGCCGGTGGTGACGGAGGTGAGACCCGTGCGGCCACCGTCGGCAGCGCCGGACGTGGACTCGACGAAAGTGGTGATGGAGGAGACGCCCATAAAGCCACCGGCAGCAGCGGCCACGGAGTCGACGACCAGGATGGGACGGATGTCCTCGACATTGCCGTCCTCGGTCAGGAACTCGCCCTGCTTGGCGACGGCCATCGCGGTGCCCATGGTGTCGAAGAAGTCACTCATGAGCAGCGAGAAGGCCACGACGAGCAGCATCGGGTCGGTCAGGACCTTCACGATGGCAAGGTTGCCGTCGGCAGTGCTGGCAAACGGGGCGCCGAAGGTCGAGAAGTCGAGCGGTGCGATGAGGCCCTCGGGCGCATGGGTGACGCCCAGCGGGATTCCGGCGATAACGGCGACGATGATGCCGATGAGCAGCGAGCCCGGCACGTTGCGGGAAGCCAGGGCAACCGTCACGACGATGGAGATGATGCCGACGATAAAGGTGGGGGAGGCGATGTCGCCCAGGCCGACGAGCGTACCGGCGCCAGCGGTGATGATGCCGGCGTCGCACAGGCCGATCATGGCGATAAACAGGCCCAGACCCACCGAGATGGCGTGGCGCAGGACCACGGGGATGGCGTCCATGATGGCCTCGCGCAGGCCGCACAGGACGAGCAGCAAGATGACGATACCCTCGAGGAAGATAACGCTCATGGCCACGTGCCAGTCGCCGCCGCACATGGTGGTGGCGATGCCCGCGATCATGGCGTTGATGCCCAGACCCGACGCGCAGGCGAGCGGGCGGTTGGCGAAGATGCCCATGCAGATGGTCATGATGCCGGCGCCCAGGCAGGTGGCGCAGGCGAGCGCTCCCGCATCAATGCCAGCGCCCGAGAGCACTGCGGGGTTGACGGCGATGATGTAGGCCATCGCCAGGAATGTTGTCAGTCCAGCGCGAAGTTCGGTCCCGATTGTGGACTTGCGCTCACTGACGTGAAAAAGTTCGTCCATGCATACCCTTTCCTTGTTCAGCCCCGAGTTTAGGCCGATTGACACGAACTCACTTACTATATCGTCTTTACAACCTTGCTGTTCCTCGCATGTTGATGTTCGGCGCTTTGTAACAGACGGACGGTATTTATCGCATGAAAATGTGTGGGTACCGTATACTTAAGCGGTTACAACGACCCCTATGGAGGAACGTATGATTAAAGAGCTTTGCCACGACGAGGCTATCCTGTCCCAGCGTTGCGAGGTTGCGACCGTCGAGGACGAGTCGGTTGCTCAGGACCTGATCGATACCATCAAGTCGCTCGACGATGCCGGCTGCCTTGCCGCTAACCAGATTGGCGTTACCAAGAAGGTCTGCGTCTACCTGGACGACGCCGGCGAGCCCCACGTGCTCTACAACCCCCGTCTGGTGTTTGGCCTGGGCGCCAGCAAGATGGAGGAGAGCTGCCTGACGCACGAGGAGGTCACCAAGTCCACGCGCTATATCAAGTGCAAGGTTGCCTTTGACCAGATCGTCGATGGCAAGATGCGCGAGCGCAAGCAGGACTTTGTGGGCTTCGAGGCGCAGATGGTCCAGCATATGATCGACCACTGTCTTGGAAAGTTGGTCTAAGGGGACCAAAGCACCGCACTTCGTCTCTTTTGGTCCGGGTATGACATTGTTGTCATGTCCGGGCTTTTGTGTTTAGCGCCTTTTTGTTTGGTGACAATAACCTTAGCAGGAACGTAAAGCTAGGAGGCGCTATGTGCACGAGCATTCGATTTACCGATAATTCTGGCCACATGTATCTAGGCCGCAACCTCGACTGGAGCTTTGACTACGGACAACAGGTTCGCGTGATGCCGCGCGGGTTCCACATCCCGTATTCGTTTATCGACGATGCGTCGGCGGCACACGCGGTAATCGGCATGTGCATCGATTACAAGAACTACCCTATGTTCTTCGACTGCGGCAACGATGCGGGCCTCGCCGTGGCGGGTCTCAATTTCCCGGGTTATGCCGAGTATGCCGAGGACCCTGTCGACGGCAAGACCAATATCGCAGCCTATGAGTTTCCCCTGTGGGTGGCAGCGACGTTTTCGACGGTCGACGAGGTCGAGGCCGCGCTGTGCGACACGGTGATTGTCGCCAAATCTGCCGGAGAGGGGCTGGGCGTGTCGCTGCTTCATTGGATTATCGGCGACAGCAAGCGTAGCATCGTGGTCGAGATGATGGCTGACGGCCTGCATGTATACGACGATCCGGTCGACACCCTTGCCAATCAGCCTACCTTCCCGTGGCACATGGAAAACCTGCGCACCTATATCACGGCCACAAGCGATTTTCCGCAGACGGCGACATGGCGTGGCGCCGAGCTCAAGCCCTATGGCGCGGGTGCCGGCATGCGCGGTATTCCGGGTGACTGCTATTCGCCGAGCCGTTTTGTAAAGGCGGCGTACCTCAATGCCAATTACCCGCAAAAGGAGAGCGAGACCGAAAACGTCGTCCGCATGTTCCGTTCACTCGAGGGCGTGGTGATGATCGAGGGAGCGTCCAGGATGGGCGATGGCAAGTTCGAGAAGACTATCTACACCGGATGCTTTAGCGCGCGCACGGGCAATTATTACTACGCGATGTATGGGGATCCGTCGATTCGCTACGTGAGCCTGATGGATGCCGAGGGCGCGAGCCCCGATAGGCTCGTGGTTCCCGAGCCGCGCCGTTCGTAGCTCACTGGTTCGTTGCGACATAAAACGGCCTCGCACCTCTTATGAGATGCGAGGCCGTTGTCGCCAATGGCTGGTGGCGTGTTAGAAGTTGGCGTCGTTGAACTGGTTGCTCTCGAGTCCGTCGAGTTGCTGTTCGGGCGTATCGGCGACGCTCTCGAGCAGCTCGGTGGGATCGACGTTCATGCTCTTGCCGGCCTCGTTGCCGTTGACCAAGTCGTCCGAGAAGATGTCGACCTCCATTTCCTCGGCCTCTTCGATCTGAACCTCGAGCGGCACCTGGGTGCGCACAAGTTTGACGGCCGGGCGCATGCGAGCAAAGAGCGGTACGTACTCAATGATGATGGCCGCGTTCTCGAGACCGTACCAGCGTGCCGGGCTTCCGCAGGCGCGGCGGACGGCGTACTTGATGGCCATCACGCGGTGGTCATTGCGGTTGATGTCCGTTTCGGGGGCAAGCATCTTGCGCAGCATGCAAAAGCGGAAGTCACCTACGTTGCCGCGCGTCTCGTAGATGGAGTAGGTGTGATGTTGCGGCGGCAGCTCGCCCGATGCCATCAGGTCGCCGACGATCTGACGCAGATAGGCGTTGACGCGCTGGTTGACCTTAAAGCCCAGGTCCAGGCGCACGCGGAACAAAAAGTCCGTGCCAAAGGTCTCGACGGAATACTCGTGCGTATAGGGTTCGTCGGTAACGTGCACGTTGATGAACCAATATGCCTTGGCGCGCTTGGGGTGCTTGTCCAGGATGGAATAGAGCACGTCGCGGTCGAGTGTGAGCGGGTCGGGGCTGTTGGTGAGAAATACCAGATTGTCGGCGAGCACGGGATAGGTCTCGTCATTGCGCAGGCGATTGAGCTGGTCGATGTACTTGGAGACGGGCAGCAGGATCGTCTGCGTGCGCTCGATGGCGGTGCCGCGACGCCACACATACATAAGGCCAAACAGCAGTGCGGCCAAGAAGATCATCACATAGCCGCCGTCAAAGAACATGGTGAGGCACGAGGCGAAAAAGCACAGCTCAATGGCGCCGAAGAGCAGGGCGAAGACGCAGGCGCCCAGCTTGTGCTTGAGAATGCCGGCGATATAGCTCGTCAAAAGCGTGGTGGTCATAAGCATGGTCACGGTAATGGCGAGGCCGTAGGCACTCTCCATGCGCTCGGAGTTTTGGAACAGCAGCACGATGAAGATGCAGCCGACCCACATGATGTTATTGACGAGTGGAATATAGAGCTGGCCCTTGGTGTCGCTGGGGTAGTGGATGCGCAGGTGCGGCATAAGGTTGAGGCGCGTTGCCTCGGATACCAGCGAGAACGAGCCGGTGATGAGCGCCTGTGAGGCGATGATGGCCGCCACGGCCGAAAGCACGATGGCAAAGGGGCGCAGGGGCTCGGGGAGCATCATATAGAACGGGTTGACGATATCCATCGCGAGCATCTGGGGGTTGGAGTTATTGGCGAGTAGCCAAGCTCCCTGACCCAGATAGTTGAGGATAAGGGCCGCCTTAACAAATGGCCAGGATGCATAGATGTTTGCCTTGCCCACGTGGCCCATGTCCGAGTAGAGTGCCTCGGCACCGGTTGTCGA
This sequence comes from uncultured Collinsella sp., assembly GCA_900548295.1. Taxonomy (GTDB): domain Bacteria; phylum Actinomycetota; class Coriobacteriia; order Coriobacteriales; family Coriobacteriaceae; genus Collinsella. The sequence goes on along the minus strand of URKC01000068.1, from coordinate 5,104 downwards.
CAGGAAGACAAAGCCGAGCACCATAATGCCCGAATGGTTGATGGGCGAGAACAGGAACATAATGCCGCGGATGGGGTTGAGCGCGCGCAAGATGGACAGGTTGCCGAGCATGTTGAACAGACCGGCGCCTGCCAGGAACAGGAACCACAGCGTCATGAGCGGGCCGAACAGCTTGCCGATTGACGAGGTGCCGGCGCGCTGCATGGCAAATAGGCCGCAGATAATGATGATGGTGATGATGATGACGTTGGTCTGCCCGTCGCCCAGCAGCGCATGGCCCCATTCGATGGTGCGCAGACCCTCGATGGCTGTGGTGACCGTGACGGCGGGGGTGAGGATGCCGTCGGCAAGCAGTGCCGCACCGCCGATCATGGCGGGCAGAATCAGCCATGGTGCCACCTTGCGTACGAGGCTGAACAGGGCGAAGATGCCGCCTTCGTTGTGGTTGTCGGCCTTCATGGCGATTACCACGTACTTGACCGTGGTCACGAGCGTCATGGTCCAGATGACGAGCGAAAGCGCGCCCAGGATCATGTCCTCGCTGACGGTACCGATGCCGCCGTTGTTGGCGACGATTGATTTCATGGTGTACATGGGGCTCGTGCCGATGTCGCCATAGACGACGCCGAGCGTTACGAGCAGCATGCCAGCGGAGAGGGGGATGGCTCCGTGCCCGCCTTGCCCGCGCTGGTCTTGGAGGTTTGCCTCCAGTTTGTTGTGTGCCACGAGGACTCCCTTAGACATCCGGTTATCTGTCTAGGACAAAAAACTTTATGCCGTCTTTATACATACAAGAGCAGTTTGGCACATCGGGTTATTTTAGACAATAATCCTCAGCTGGGGATTATTTATCTACGCAGGTAGCATTTCAAAGCAGGGGCTTTTAAGCACGTGCTATCTGGGCGATGCCAGCCTTGGCGTTTGCGCGTTTGCCGGCGAGTTCGCAAAAAATCGCGCCGCCGATGATAAGCGCGGCGCCCATCAGGCGGACCGGTGTTATGGCTTCACCCAAAAGGGCGGCTGAGAACACGACCGCCGAAAGCGGCTCGAGGTAGCCGACGACGGCGACGGTCTGAACGGGCAGCTTGGCGACGGCGCTAAAGTAGAGCAGGCAACCAATGCCGGTGTTGACGACGCCGAGCATAGCGACGGCGCGCCAATCAATGCTGGCGGCGACGCCGGCGGACAGGAACGAGGGAGCGCCCTGCGTGATGAGCGTGAGGGCCAGTGCGGTCACAAAGGCGGCGCTCACCTGGAGCGCGGAGTTCTCGAGGCCCTCGATGTGCGGCGCACCCTTGCTGGCGATGACCATCAATGCATAGCAGAAGGCCGAGGCGATTCCACAGACGATGCCCGCAATGGGCATATTGCCGCCTAGACCTTGCGCTGCAATGAGAAAAGCACCGCAGGCGACGGCGATAAAGCCGGCGATTTTGCTGCCGGTCAGCTTTTCGCCAAAAATGAGCGGGGAGAGGGCCATAACGATGATGGGGCCGCAGTAGTACAGCAGCGAGGATACGCCGACGCCGATCGTCTGGTAGGCGCGGAACAGAAAAATCCAGCTGGCGCCCAGCGCGGCGCCCGAGACGATGAGCGCTGCGGCCTCGCGGGGGCGAGACGGAGCCTGCAGGTTATGGCGCTTGGTTATGAAGAGGACGGCGGCAAGGGTGAGAGCGCCCAAAAACGTGCGCAACAGTACGATATCGGAGCTCGGCAGCGCGATGGCAGCGGCGATGATGCCGTTGGAGCCAAACAATAGCAATGCTGCTAAGTACGTAAACAATCCGTTGTTCATGTGCTGACATCCCCTCTATATCCGAGCATGTTCACTATGGGTGAACTGGCTTTAGAAGAAAAGCGAATATAATGCATGGATAACATGACAAAAACTCATGTAAAGGTGGAGGGGTGCCGTGGAAACGAATATTCAAAAGATGCAGGTGCTGCTCGAGACGGTGCGGGCCGGCAGTTTTACGCGCGCCGCCGAGCGGCTGAGCTATTCGCAGTCGGGCGTGAGCCGCATGGTGGGCGACCTTGAGACCGATTGGGGTTTTAAGGTGCTCGACCGCAGCCGCGAGGGTGTGGTGCTTTCTGCCGATGGGCGGCAGATCATGCCGGCGGTTGAGGCGCTCTGCGAGGAGTTTGGCCGCCTGCAGCGACACGTGGACGAGATGCGTGGGCTCATGCGCGGCAAGATCTGCATTGGTACGTTTTCGAGTGTGGCGACCCATGTACTGCCGCCGGTGATTGCGCGCTTTCGCGCCGATCATCCGGATGTCGATTACGAGCTGCTGATGGGTGATTACTCCGAGATTGAGCAATGGGTGGCGGAAGGGCGCTGCGACCTGGGCTTTATTCCGCGCGAGCCACGTGGCGCCGGCATGGCGTCGCGACCGTTGGTGCAAGACGAGTTGATGGCCGTGGTGCCAGCGGACTCCTCGCTTGCCACGGCGGAGGTCGTTTCTCTTGCCGATTTAGCCAACGAGCAGTTTATTCTGCTGGAACGGGGTACCGATGATGAGATTACGCCGCTATTCCGTCGGGCGGGGCTGTCAGTGCGCTCAAAACTGTCGACTTGGGATGACTATGCGATTATGGCTATGGTCGAGGATGGCTTGGGCGTGAGCATTCTTCCCGCGCTCATCTTGCGTCGCTGCCAGTTTGATGTTGCTGTGCGTCCGCTCGAAGGGCATCCCCATCGGCAGATCAACGCCATATATCGAACGGCCGATGTTTCGCTTGCCGCCGCTCGTTTCCTCGAATACCTCTAAATGCGTGCACGTCGTTATCGCCTTGGGATAAATCTCGAGGTCTTGCTCATTTTATTTTTGAAATTGAACTTTTCGAAATAGCACGGCGCTATACTGCTGCCTAAATTGAACTCAAGTTCAATTCGTGTTGTATAAATTGAACTTTGCCAGCAAGGAGGTTCTAGTGGCCCAAGAGACGTTTAGCGATCGTCTGCGACAGGCTATGTCCGATTGCGACGTTCGCCAGTCGGACGTGATCCGCGCATCGGAGATGCTCGGCAAAAAACTCGGCAAGAGTCAGATGAGCCAATATGTGAGTGGCAAGACGATCCCGCGGCGCGATGTGGCAGAGCTGCTCGCTCGTATTTTGGAGGTCGATGTTTCCTGGCTGCTCGCCAGTGACGCCGACCAAGGCGAGACGTTCTCGTCCCATAACGTTGCCAAATCCGAACCTAATCCCACGGCTCAAATTGCAAGGAGCACCACCATGCGTACTTTTTCTAAATCCACCAAGCTCGATAACGTCCTGTATGACGTTCGCGGTCCCGTCGTCGACGAGGCCGCCCGTATGGAGGACGAGGGCGAGCGTATTCTCAAACTCAACATCGGCAACCCGGCGCCCTTCGGTTTCCGCACGCCCGACGAGGTTATCAAGGACATGCGCCAGCAGCTGCCCGACTGCGAAGGCTATTCCAACTCGCGTGGCTTGTTCTCTGCGCGCAAGGCGATCATGCAGTATTCGCAGATCAAGGGCTTGCCCAACGTTCAGATGGAGCATATCTACACGGGCAACGGCGTGTCCGAGCTCATTCAGCTTTCGATGAACGCGCTGCTCGACAATGGCGACGAGATTCTGATCCCCAGCCCCGACTATCCGCTCTGGACGGCGTGCGCAACCCTTGCCGGCGGTCATCCCGTGCACTATCTGTGCGATGAGCAGGCGGATTGGTATCCCGACCTGGAGGATATGGAGTCCAAGATCACGAGCGCGACCAAAGCCCTCGTCATCATCAACCCCAACAACCCCACGGGTTCCGTCTATCCGCGCGAGGTGCTCGAGGGCATCGTCGAGGTTGCACGCAGGCATCAGCTGATGATCTTTGCTGATGAGATTTACGACCGCCTGTGCATGGACGGCTACGAGCACGTCTCGATTGCCTCGCTCGCTCCCGATCTGCCCTGCGTCACCTTTAGCGGTCTGTCCAAGTCGCACATGATCGCGGGCTATCGTATTGGCTGGATGGTGTTTTCGGGCAACCAGCGCTGCATGAGCGACTTCATCATGGGCATCAACATGCTCTCCAACATGCGCCTGTGCTCCAACGTGCCGGCTCAGTCGATCGTTCAGACGGCGCTCGGTGGCTATCAGTCCGTCAACGACTACATCCGCCCCGGCGGCCGTGTCTACGAGCAGCGCAACTTTGTGTATGAGGCGCTCAACAAGATTGACGGCATCTCGGTGGTTAAGCCGCGTGCGGCGTTCTACATCTTCCCCAAGATCGACGTCAAACGCTTCAACATCCACTCGGACGAGCAGTTCGCGCTCGACCTGCTGCATGACAAGCACATCCTCATCAGCCACGGCGGCGCGTTCAACTGGCATCGCCCCGACCACTTCCGCGTGGTGTACCTGCCGCGCATGGGCATGCTGCGCGAAACCATGGGGGAGATCTCCGACTTCTTCAGCTACTACTGGCAGAGCTGATCCTTGGCGCAAACGAACACGCTCGATTGTTTCGTGATATGAAGGAGATCTTATGCCGGTGGTGTCGCGTCGTGCGCAGGAAGCGCTGTATCCCAGCGATCGCGCGAACCGCGGCATGGTGGTCCGCGCTATGCCAAGGTGAAGGCGATGACGAAGGCCGTGGCGGACAGTGCGGTTGCCAGGAGCAGATAGCACACGGCGGCTGAATTTCGAGAGCCATCGGCATTGGCAGCGTTACCGCCGTTATTTGCGTTGCGTGCAGCCAACGTGATGGCCGTAATCGCCGAAAGCAGGGAGAACAATGGCAGCACGCACAACACGACGGTCAGCAGTCCCAAAGCTTCATGGCCGATGCAATAAGCGACAAGACCTGCATTGTCAGTTGCCGATAGCGCTGGGCAGAAATCGGTGTGTCTACCAGTGTTGTAGCTGTAGGTAAAGAACGTGATACCTGACCAGAACAGGGCAACGGGAACAGAGCAATTGCGTATGGCGGATGCGTTGATGCTGATGGTGTGGAACAGGTCGTGCAAGGAGGTAGCCCGTATACCACTGCGTTCTGGCGTGATTCGATTACTGTTGTTTTGCGAGTCGATGGTAAGAGAGGCGCATTGCACCAGCGCATATGCCGCAAGTCCAAGTCCGCAAG
>URKC01000067.1:0-11771 GCA_900548295.1 uncultured Collinsella sp. | reverse complement strand
GCTGCACCCCGAGGCCGGTCACATGCTGGTAAGGACCCGTCCCACCGAGGAGGGACGCTGCGTCTGCCCGAGCCACGCGAGCTGTCTCGAGGGGCTCGCCTCCGGCCCCGCCATCGCCGCGCGCTGGGGAAAGCCCGCGGCCGAGCTCGCGGACAACGATGAGGTGTGGGCGCTCGAGGGGGATTATCTGGGGCAGATGTGCGCGAACCTCGTGCTCATGTACTCGCCTCGCCGCATCGTCCTCGGCGGCGGCGTGATGCACCAGGAGCAGCTCTACGGCATCGTCCGCAAGAAGACCCTCGAATATCTGGGTGGCTACATCCAGACCGCCGAGCTTAAGGACATGGAGAGCTACATCTGCGCCCCGGGCTGCGGCGGCGACCAAGGAATCCTCGGCGCGGCCGAGCTGGCAAGAAGGGCGCTCGCGTAACTTGCGCTCTCTCCGCCATACAACGCGTTAAGAAAAGACGAGCGCTTCTTGCCAATTGAGCGGCAAGAAGTGCTCGTCTTTTGCATTTGTTTTTGGGCAGGACGCCCCGCCTCCGCTAGAGTCCCTGGACCGCCACACCCACGAGGTTTGGACCGGTGTGGACAAGAAGCGCGGGGCTGATGTCGGAGCGGACGACCTCCACCGCGTTGGCCACGCGCTCGCACAGGGCCTGCTCCATACGGTCGTAGAGGTCGGCGTGGGCCGAGGTGCGGCTCGCGGCAAAGCGCACCTTGGGGTGCTTCTCGACGATGGCGGCGATGAGCTTGACCTCGGTGCGATGCGGTGCTTGCACAGCCATTTCGTGTGCGCGAGGCTGTTGGCTTTCTGGGCCACAGCAATCACCTTCCCCCTAGTATGATGACCTGAACAATCCTCATGCTAGGGGGAAGGTTTTTGTCGCGTAGCGGAAATTGGCCTCCACCCGCTGAGCGGGTGGCTTTCTATGCCGCGCGTGCCGCGCGGCACGGACTAAAGTCCATGAATAAAAACGAGGAAGGCCACGTCCGGCCTCCCTCGCAAAGGGTCTCTGATTACTCCCACTCATTGGGGACAGACTTAAATGAGTGCTCTTGAAATGCCGGCGCCTGGGGACGTTCTTTTTCTGTCTGCAGTTTGGAACGTTCCTTTTCTGTCGGCAGTTTGGGACGGTCCTTAGAGCTGCAGCGCGCCATGAGCGACGAGGCGAAGCGGATCATCCTGTCTTTTGAGTTCTAAGCATAAGCCCCTGTCTCTGAGCAATGACCGGTTCGCATTTGTGCGTATTTGCGTGCGTGGGATTGCGTGAATATGCGTATAGATGCGCCGTTTACGGGACAAAAATGACCGTTTAGCGGTGAGATACGCACAAACACGCACAGACGCGCGTGTTTGTGCGAATATAGAGCTATCCGAAATGCAAGACGTTCTATGACACAGGAGACACATATGGTAGATTCCAAGCAGGCTCCACTCGACTCCGCGGCAGCCGCAAAAGCAGCGTTCGCTTCGGTCCAGGACAAGCCATTCCCCGATGATATCTTTACGGCTCCCGAGCTTCGTTGGGCTGTGATTGGGTGCGGCGTTATCGCCAACCAGATGGCCCAGTCTCTCGCTCTTGCCGGCCGCAAGCTTGCGGGCGTCGCCAACCGTACGCTGTCCAAGGCTCAGGCTTTTGCCGAGCAGTATGGCATCGAGAAGGTCTATGAATCGGTTGAGGACCTCTACGCCGATCCGGGCATCGACGCCGTCTATATCACCACGCCGCACAACACGCATATCACCTATCTGCGTGACGCGCTGGCCGCCGGCAAGCACGTGCTCTGCGAGAAAGCCATTACCCTCAATTCCGCTGAGCTCGACGAGGCGCGTGCCATCGCCGACGAGCACAACGTCGTCCTCATGGACGCCACCACGGTGCTTCATATGCCCTTGTATCAAGAGCTGCGCCGTCGCATGGATGCCGGCGAGTTTGGTCGCATGAACCTCGCCCAGCTCAACTTTGGTAGCTACAAGGAGTACGGCGATCTGACCAATCGCTTCTACAACCGCAACCTTGCTGGCGGTGCCATGCTCGACATTGGCGTGTATGCCCTGTCCGTCATGCGTCTCTTTATGGCAAGCCAGCCCGCTGAGGTCGTTTCGTTGGGCAACACCTGTGAGACCGGTGTTGACGTTGCGGGCGGCATCGTCTGCCGTAATGCCGAACAGCAGCTGGGCGTGGTGAGCCTTACGCTCCACTCCAAGCAGCCCAAGCGCTCGATCATTAGCTTCGACAAGTGTTATATCGAGGTCAACGAATATCCGCGTGCCGATCACGCGACCATCGTGTGGACTGCCGACGGTCACCGCGAGGAGGTCCACGCTGGCACCGAGGCCTACGCCCTTTGCTATGAGATGGCCGATCTTGAGAAGGCCGTTGCCGGCGACGACTCTAAGCGTGAGCTTCTGGGCTATGCTTCTGATGTTATGGAGCTGATGACCAAGCTACGCGCCGACTGGGGAGTCGTGTACCCCGAGGAGGAGTAAGCGATGCTAGCGGAAGATAGGCTCAACGCGATCGTGTCGATGGTTCAGCAGACCGGCTCGGTTACCGTGCCGGAGCTTGCCGAAGCCCTGGGCGTGACGGCGTCTACCATTCGGCGCGACCTGCAGACGCTCGACCGAGCACACCGTATCGCCAAGGTGCACGGAGGCGCGACAAGTCTGGAGCGCGCGCACGTGACGCGCGACCTAACGCTTAATGAGCGCAGCGATCTCCATAACGACGACAAGGAGCGTATCTGCGCCCGTGCGGCGGCACTTGTGGAGCCCGAGAGCTTTGTATACATCGACTCGGGTTCGACGACGCTCAGGCTCATCGAGCATCTTCCACACCTTGAAGATGTCACCTATGTGACTGATTCCGTGCTCCATGCTCAGCATCTCGCTGTGCGCGGCATGCGCACCGTTGTGCTGGGCGGCGAGCTCAAGCCTGAGACCGAGGCTCTCGTCGGTCCCGATGCCTTGGCAACCCTAGACCGCTATAACTTCAACTGCGGCTTTTGGGGCTCTAACGGCATTGCCACCGAGCAGGGCTTCACGGCGCCCGATATCGAGGAGGCGCAGGTCAAGCGTATCTCGATGCGTCATACGGCCAAACGTTACGTAATCTCGGACGCCAGCAAATTTGGCATGGTGGCGCCCGTCAAGTTCGCGGACTTCCGCGACGCAACGATTATTACCGCAGGCGAGGTCCCCGCCAAGTACCGGGCAATGGACAACGTCGTCACGGTCTAACAAACAAACGGGTAACAAGGCAAAACCATCATAAAGGTGCCTGTCCCCTTTGTGGTGGTTTAGGGCTCCCAGGGGCAGGGGGCTTCGATGTGAATGTGCTCGCCGGTTACGGGGTGCGTAAAGGACACGCTGTGGGCGTGGAGCATGAGGCCGCAGGGACGCGGCGTGCCGTAGAGCTCGTCGCCTACCAGGGGATGACGCTCGCTCGCCAGATGCACACGGATTTGGTGCTTGCGGCCGGTGAGCAACTCGACATCGATATACGAGCGCGTGGGCAGGCCTCGACGGCTCTTAAGACGCTTGAGCACCTTTACGCGTGTTTGAGACGGCTTGCCGCTGGCGCCGACGCGCATCTTTCGACTATCGTGGCGGTCGCGGGCGATGGGCTTGTCGATGAGCTTTTCGTTCCAGTCGATCTTGCCCTCGGCGAGCGCCAGGTAGTGCTTTTCGAAAGCGTGGTCGATGACCATCTGGTCAAAGGCGGGCTGCGTCTGCTTGTCGAGCGAGAACAACACCATGCCGGTGGTGTTGCGGTCCAGGCGGTTGAGCGGCTGCATGTCGGTCGCGGCAAAGCCGTCGCCCATGGCCAGCAGCAGGTCGCTGGCGTAGTCGGTAAGTGTGCGCTCACCGGTGCCGTCGCCGTGGACGATCATGCCGGCGGGCTTGTCGATGGCCATGAGCCAGGCGTCGCAATAGAGGACTTGAGGTTCTTCGTTCACGTGTAAGCCTTTCGGTTAGCTGATTCCCACAAACATGCAGCCCGAGGTGGCGCCGCGCAGGCGGGCGGCGGGCTTGCGACCGGCCTGCGCGGCCTCGACGGCGCGACGGACGCGGGCGACGGCACGGCCCACCTCATCCGTCTCGAGCAACGTTCCGTCCACCATGAGACGGCGCACGCCGGCGTCGAGCAGCTGTGGAACCTGCGGTGTGAGGTCGATGGGGTAGGCGTCGTACAGGCGAGAGCGGCCGTGGATGTCGGTGCGGACGGGCATGACCTTTCCGTCGATATTCTTGAGCGAGAGCTTACGGGCACGCAGGCGGCAGCTGGCACAATCGTGGATGCAACCGTTGGCAACCTGCAGAATGCAATGCTCGCTTGTCATGACGCGCGGGCGGCCAAAGACGGTGATGCCTAGAGCCGCGGGCGCGGCGGCACCGAGCGAGACAATCTCGTCGAGCGTGATCTCGGGCGAGAGCCAAAACGCACCGGCTCCGCGCTCGGCAAGCGCCTCCATGCAGGGCGTGTTGTGCACCGGCAGGCAAGAGCGAATCTCGGCTGTGGCGCCAACCTGGGCGGCCAGGGCAAGCTCAGAGATGTTGCCAATAGCGACCGTGGCGCCGGCAACAACCCATGGGTCAACGCGGACGTGGTCAACGGCGCGGCAGACCTCGTCGAGTGCGGGCACAATACCCTGCTCAAATGCATCGGCAGGGGAGAGTCCGACAGCCTCGAGCGCGTCGGTGGTCATGTAGATGCGCGTTGCACCCTCGGCGCGAGCGGCCTCGGCGGCGTCGAGCGTGGTGACGGTGACACAGATCTGCGGCTCATCGCGGTAGTGCTCGGGCGCGGGGCGGGAATCATTGGTGACAGTCGCCGGTAGCTCGAGCGTGCGGGCGCGCTCCTCATACGATGCCAGAATGGCCTCTTCCAGCGCCTTACAAGCGGCGGCGCGCACCTTGTGCACGGCGGAAAAGCCCATGCCGCAACTCTCGTCGAGGGCCACGTCAAAGCTCGCGGCCTCAAAGGGAGAGGAGCCCATGCGCCCGACGTGCTCAACCAGATCGGACGCCTCGACCGCACGGGTCTTGGCGGCCTCGACGGTGAAGCCCGTGGCGGTGGCGGTGAGCGCGGGGTCGTCACAGCAGGTGAGTGTGACAGTAAACGGCTTGCCCAGGCGCGCCACGACGGACACATTAACAGCGCGGCGGCGCAGCACATCGCGCTTGAGCGCGGCGCCGGCGGCGTCGATGGCACGCTGGCTGCGAATCACGCGGACGCGGCAGCCCTCGGGCATGCTACGGGGCACGCGACACTCGATAACATCGCCGGCAGCGGCATCATCGGCGGCAATGGTGGTCAGGAACTGGTCAAACTCGTTATCGTGGCGAAGCTCCAGCAGGTCGCCCTTGCCCACGGGCTCAAACAGCTCAATGCGGGCGATGGCGGCGCGGCGACGGCGGTCGTCGGGCTTGAGGCCGCGCACATCGCGGTTGGCCGGGCGGCTGCCCAGCACCGTGCCCACGATCTGTCCGCGGTTGTTGGAACGCTCATAGCTCATCATCTCGTCGCCCGAGGTGCCGTCCTGATAGGCGTGCGTAAAGTCGCGGTTAAAGCAGCGCTTGAGCTGGCGCTGACGGGCGGCTTCCTCGTCCTTAGAGGTCGAAACATCGGCCAGCATATCGTCAATCTGATGACGATACACATCAACGATGGAGTACACGTAATCGGGCGCCTTCATGCGGCCCTCGAGCTTGAGCGACGCGGCGCCGGCGTCATACAGACGGCGAACAAGCTGCGAGGTGTTGGTGTCACGCGGGCACAGCGCGCGCTCGCGACCGGCAGGGGAGAGCGAGCGGCCGTTCTCGTCGATCAGCTCGTAGGGCAAGCGGCAGGGCTGGGCGCACATGCCACGGTTGGCCGATCGTCCCGCCATGGCAAAGCTCGAAAGCAGACACAGGCCCGAGTAGCAAAAGCAGATGGCGCCATGGCTAAAGACCTCAAGGTCCACATCGGGCGCGGCATCGTGAATGGCGGCAATCTCGTCGATGGAAAGCTCGCGCGAGAGGGTCACGCGGTCGGCGCCCTGCTCGCGGCACCAAAGGGTTCCGCGGTCGTCGTGGATGTTCGCCTGGGTCGAGATATGCGTCTCGATGCTGGGCATCGTGCGCTTGACCTCAAAGAACAGGCCCCAGTCCTGGATGATGAAGGCGTCGGCGCCCAGCGTGGAGCAGCGATGGATGAGCTGCAGCGCATCGCTCATCTCGGATTCCTTGATGACGATGTTGACCGTGACGTAGACGCGCGAGCCGGCCAGATGCGCGGCGCGGCAGGCCTGCTCAAAGGCCTCGTCGGTAAAGTTGGTGGCCTTGCGGCGGGCGTTGAAGCTGCCCATGCCGCAGTAGATGGCGTCTGCCCCGGCGGCGAGTGCGGCGGCAAAGGGCTCGGGCCCTCCGGCGGGCGCCAAAAGCTCGGGTCTGCGGTTGGTGGTTCGACTGGCGGTTGCGGTCATATCCTGCCTTTCAAAATGCTCAGATAATCAAAAGTATAGTGGTGCCGTCGCGGCAGGCGATGCCCGTGCTCTAAGCGGGATAAAGTCTTCAGCAGCTTGGACTGGCTGCTTCACATGAGAACCGTTCAGCGGTCCGGGGAAACCGTTGGGCGATAAAATATTCTCGCAACGTGATAATAATCTTGCATCGCGCGGAAACCTTGAGTACTATCCCAATCAAGCGCGGTGTTCAGACCGAACTGTGCCTCCCGGTGTGAACGCCGCGCTCCCGTTCCCTTTTACTTGTAAGGAGAAAAACATGAGCAAGACCGTCGTGTCTTCCGATAACGCACCCGCAGCCATCGGCCCGTATTCCCCTGGTATCCAGACCGGCAACATGGTGTTCCTGTCCGGCCAGCTGGGCATCGATCCCGCAACTGGCAAGATGCCCGAGGGCGTCGAGGCCCAGGCCAAGCAGTCCCTTGCTAACGTCGAGGCCCTGCTGACCGCTGCCGGCGCCACCTTTGCCGATGTCGTCAAGACCACAGTCTACCTGGCTGACATTGCCGACTTCGCCGCCGTGAACGAGATCTACGCCTCCAAGTTCGAGGCCCCGTTCCCCGCGCGCAGCGCTTTCCAGGTTGCCGCTCTTCCGGCTGGCGGTCTGGTCGAGATCGAGGTCGTCGCCGCTCTCTAAGGCGTTGACCACAACTAAACATGACATACAAAAAGACCCTGCAGCGCGTGCGAGCTGCAGGGTCTTTTGTCAGGTGACGAATCGCTTGTGGAGCCGCGCTCCATTTTGCTCGTTAGCCCTCCTTGCGGACTTTTTGCAGGTAGCGGTACACGCTGGGCTCCGAGATGCCCAACGCGGTGGCAGCGCAGGCCACGGCGCCCTTGAGCATGAACACCCCGTTGCCGTTGAGGTGGCGAATGACGTCCACGCGGTCGCTCTGACCAAGCGACGCTACATCCAGCCCGCGCGCGCTCAGCAACTCGGCAATGCTGCGATCGATGAGCTCCTGGGTGGACTCCGAAAGGCTTTCGACCTCGATAGGGGCGGGCTCCGTGCGCGTCGGCGCTGCGTCGAAGCACGCCATGAGCTGCTGCGCCATGGTGTTGATGGAGCGCACGGTCGAGAGGTCGGTGTTGACGCAGAGCATACCGACGATCTCGTTATCCTCGCGGATAAAGTACGTCGCCGACTCCAGCGTTTTGCCGCCGGCGCCGCGGCCCTCGTAGCCCGTAATAAACGGCAGGTCGCGATACTTGGGGTCGTGCATGATCTTGAGCGCCAGATCGGTGGCAGGACCGCCGATCTTACGGCCGCTCACGATGCCGTTGCGAATATCGACGATGGCGTGGTCGGGATCCGAGAAATCGTGCAGCACGATTTCGCTGTTTTTGCCGAGTATCTGCTCCAGAAAATCGACCATCGGCAAAAAGCGACGTACGGTCTCGTTCACGGGCAACTCCTTTGGGTGAAATCGGAAATGTTCATAACAATTTTTTCTCATGGTAACACGATGTCTATTGACTCACATATTCGCAGGTACATTGCGTAATACAGATGAGCGGTAGGTATTTGGCGGTAAACGGTCGACCAAAAGAAAAGTAAGATGTTATTTAGACCCGACACATTCCTGACCTGCGGAAACGAGTTATTTCAGCCGAAGAATAGTCTGATAACAAAAAATTATTATTGAGAATGAGAATCATCTTTAATACGATATGCAACGAAGGCACAACCTCAACCCCGCACTGCGTCACAATAGAGCGTTAGATGCGAAAACAACTACTTCGAGGATTGGTGGTCAAATGACCCAGGAGACGGTTACGAACGGCACTGAAGCCCTGTTCACTCGCGAAGGCATGCCTCCCGTTAAGGAAATGATCCCGTGTGCCCTTCAGCACGTACTGGCATCGTTTGCCGGCATCATTACCCCAGCGGTCATCATGGCCGGCGTCTACGGCTTTAATAGCCAGCAGAGCACCGACATCATCCAGGTCGCGCTCATTCTTTCGGCGATCGATACGGCCCTTCAGGCCTTCGCTCCCTTCCGTCGCATCGGCGGCGGCCTGCCCATCGTCATGGGCGTTTCGTTCGCGTTCCTGCCGGCTCTGCAGGCCATGGGTGCCTCGGGCTTTAGCTTTGGTGCGCTGCTGGGCGGCGAGATCGTCGGCGGCGCCGTCGCGGTCCTCTTTGGTCTGGCCTACAGCAAGATCAAGTGGCTGTTCCCGCCCGTCGTGACCGGTACGGTCATCTTCTCCATCGGCGTTTCGCTGTATCCCACGGCCGTCAAGTATATGGCCGGCGGTATGGGTACGCCGCTGTGGGGCACTCCGCAGGCCTGGTGCGTCGCTCTTATCACCTTCGCCGTGGTCTTTGCGCTCGCCAACTTTGGCAAGGGCACGCTCAAGCTGGGATCCGTGTTCTTTGGCATGATCGTTGGCATGATCGTTTCGATCCCCTTTGGCATGATCGACTTCTCCAGCGTCGCCACCGCTCAGGTCTTCGCCCTTCCCAAGCTCATGCCCTACGCGCTCGAGTTTGATCCCGAAGTCTGCATTACCCTCGCTGTTGTGTTCCCCATGGTTGCTATCCAGGTTATCGGTGACGTCTCCGCCGCCTGCCTGGGCTCCATCGACCGTATGCCCACCGAGCGCGAGCTCTCCGGCGCTATCGTGTCCCAGGGCCTCACCTCTATGGTCGGCGGCCTGCTGGGCGGTCTTCCCACCAGCGCCCTTGGCCAGAACGTGGGCATCATCTGCTCCAACAAGGTCGTCAACAAGTGGGTCTTTGTGATCATCGCGGCCGTCTTTGCCATCGCCGGTCTGTTCCCGCAGCTCTCTGCCGTCCTTTCCGCTATCCCGCAGCCCGTTATCGGCGGCGCGACCGTCGGCGTCTTTGGCACCATCACCATGAACGGCGTGCGCATGTTCACCCGCGAGGGCCTCACGCAGCGCACTACCACCATCGTCGGCACCTCCGTCGTCTTTGGCCTGGGTATCTGGATGGCCAGCGGTTGCCTTGCCGGCGAGGGTATGCCCGCCTGGGTGTCCACCGTCATCGGCTCCAATGCCGTGACCCCCACCGCCATCATGGCCATTGTCCTTAACCTGATCCTTCCGCAGACGCCGGTCGTGGCTCAGCACATCGATGCTGCCAAGGACGCTGCCGTGGATCTGGTCTTGCCCGAGAGCAAGAAGTAACCAATTCGGTGCTATTCGTCGGCGGACGCATCGCCTCGTCCGCCGACGTCATGCGGCGCCAAGCCGCACTTCAAAGGGTTTGTCCCTTTGGTGAAGCGTTGACGGGAGAGGGCCCGTTTCCGGTGTAGGCCGGCGCTTCGCACTCCGCTATGTCAGAGGTGTCAAACCCCGCCCCTGATGTTGAAGGGAGCATTCATGCTTCTGGTCGCTAACGGTTCCGTCTTTACCCGCAACGCTCAGGCCCCGTTCATTCCCAACGGTGCGGTCGCCATTGACGGAGATACGATCGTCGAAGTGGGCCTCGAGCTCGAGCTCAAGGCCAAGTACCCGGATGCCGAGTACGTCGACGCCCAGGGCAACCTCATCATGCCCGGACTCATCAACTGCCACACCCACATCTACTCGGGTCTGGCCCGTGGCCTTGCCATTAAGGGCTGCAACCCCACCAACTTCCTGGAGAATCTTGAGCAGCAGTGGTGGAAGATCGACGATAACCTGACGCTCGACGGTACCAAGGCCAGCGCCTATGCCACAATCCTTGACTCCATCCGCGATGGCGTCACCACGATCTTCGATCACCATGCGAGCTTCTGCGAGATCCCGGGAAGCCTCTTTACCATTAAGGATGCAGCTCAGGAGCTGGGCATGCGTTCGTGCCTGTGCTACGAGGTCTCCGATCGCCGCGGCCAGGAAAAATGCGACCAGGCCATTGCCGAGAACGCCGAATTTGCCCAGTGGGCCGCCAAGGAGCGTCGCGATAACGACAACCACATGATCGCCGCCATGTTTGGCGGACATGCCACCTTTACGCTTTCGGACGAGACCATGGACAAGATGGCCGAGGCCAACAATGGCCTGACCGGCTTCCACATCCATGTGTGTGAGGGCATGAATGACGTGTGGGATTCCCGCCTCAACCGCGGCGGCATCAGCCCCGTCGAGCGCCTGCTGCAGCACAACCTGCTGGGTCCCGACACCATGCTCGGCCACTGCATCCACGTGACGCCTGCCGAGATGGATATCGTCAAGGAGTCCGGCACCTGGCTCGTCAACAACCCCGAATCCAATATGGGCAACGCCGTGGGCTGCGCCCCCGTGCTCGAGTTCTTCCGCCGCGGCATCCCCGTGTGCATGGGCACCGACGCCTACACCCACGACATGCTCGAGAGCCTCAAGGTCTTTCTGATCATTCAGCGCCACAACGCCGCCATGCCCAACGTGGGCTGGTGCGAGGCCATGACGATGCTGTTCGAGAACAACGCCAAGATGGCGAGCAAGTACTTCGATCGCAAGCTCGGCGTGCTCGAGGCCGGCGCTGCCGCCGACGTCATCGTCATGGACTACAAGCCCTTCACACCGTTCTCTGATGCCAACATCGACGGACACATGCTCTTCGGCATGACGGGGCGGCAGTGCCAGACCACCATGATTAACGGCAGAATCCTGATGAAGGACCGGGTCCTGACGGAGATCGACGAGGAGGCCGTGAATGCCCACATTCTGGAGAGCAGCAAGCGTCTGTGGGGCCGGCTGAACCACAAGGAGTATTGATGACCGGCCGATGTGCCCCTGCGGAAGCAGTGCGCATTCGTATTTCAGGAGTTATTCTGAGGAGGAAAAACTATGTCTGAGTTAATGACCCCCATTCCCTTTCGGGAATTGATGACCTGGATCACCACCGAATACCGCCGGGACGGCGCCGTGTTCGGCGTCCACAAGCCCTACAAGGCCGGCATGAAGAAGCTCCCCATCTTCGGGGAGACCATCGAGACTCCGTTCGGCCCCGCCGCCGGCCCCAACACCCAGCTGGCCCAGAACATCATTGCCGGCTATTTCGCCGGCGCCCGGTTCTTCGAGCTGAAGACCGTCCAGAAGATGGACGGCGCGGATCTGGCCGCCTGCATCAACCGCCCCTGCATCCTGGCGGAGGATGAGTGCTACAACTGCGAGTGGTCCACGGAGCTGTATGTCCAGCAGGCCTTTGAGGAGTATGTGAAGGCCTGGTGCGCCCTGAAGATCATGGCAAAGGTCTATGGTCTGGGCGATCCCAACGGATTCGTGTTCAACATGTCCGTGGGCTATGACCTGGCAGGCATCCAGGGTGA
>URKC01000066.1:0-11801 GCA_900548295.1 uncultured Collinsella sp. | reverse complement strand
TGCAGCGTCGAGCCGTTACGCGGTTTGGTAAAACCGCGTAACTAGTTAGCCGCCCAGGTAAGCCTTGCGGACGTTGTCGTCGTGCAGGAGCTCTTGGCCGGTGCCGGTCATGGTGATCTTGCCGGTCTCGAGCACGTAGCCGCGCGTGGCGATTGAAAGCGCCATCTGGGCGTTCTGCTCGACCAGAAGCACCGTGGTACCGGCCTTGTGCAGGTCCTCGACAATCTGGAAGATCTGCTCAATCAGAATCGGCGCCAGACCCATGGAAGGCTCATCGAGCATGAGCAGCTTGGGGTTGCTCATAAGGGCGCGCCCCATAACGAGCATCTGCTGTTCGCCGCCCGAAAGGGTGCCGGCGACCTGGCGACGGCGCTCCTTAAGGCGCGGGAACTGCTCGTAGACGCGCTCAAGGCCCGGAGCCACCGTGGACTTGGGCTGCGTGTAGGCGCCCATCTCCAGGTTCTCCTCGACCGTCATCTGCAAAAAGGCGCGACGGCCCTCGGGAACCTGGGCCAGGCCCTTGCCCACCAGTTTATCGGCAGGCGTATGGGTAATGTCCTCGCCCATAAACTTGATGGAGCCGGTCTTGGAACGCAGCAGGCCCGAGACGGTTTTAAGCGTCGTGGACTTACCGGCGCCGTTCGCGCCGATCAGGGCCACGATCTCGCCCTCGTTGACGTTAAAGGAGATGTCCTTGATGGCGTGGATAGCGCCGTACCAGACGTTGATGTTGTAGACGGAAAGCATCGGCTCTGCCATTTAGTTCTCCCCCTTATCCTGCTTGCCCAGATATGCCTCAATTACGGCATCGTTGTTCTGGATCTCCTCGGCCGTGCCCTTGGCGATGACCTTACCAAAGTTGAGCACGCAGATGCCCTCGCAGATGTTCATGACGAGCGACATATCATGCTCGATAAGCATAATGGCGATGCCAAAGGTGTCGCGGATCTTGACGATGTTCTCCATGAGCTCCGCGGTCTCGGACGGGTTCATGCCGGCGGCAGGCTCGTCGAGCAGCAGCAGTTTGGGGTTGGTGGCAAGCGCGCGGACGATCTCCAGACGACGCTGGGCGCCGTAAGGCAGCGAGCCGGCCTGCTCGTTTGCCAGGTGCTCCATATCAAAGATGGACAGCAGCTCCATGGCGCGCTCGTGGGCGGCCTTCTCGTGCTTCCAGTACGTCGGCAGACGCAGCACGCCCTCAAAACCAGAGTAGCGCTCCTGGTTGTGCAGGCCGACCTTAACGTTGTCCTCCACCGTCATGGTGTTGAACAGGCGAATGTTCTGGAACGTACGGGCGATACCCATACGGTTGACCTGATAGACCGACTTGCCCGAGGTGTCCTCGCCGTCGAGCAGGATAGTACCGTGCGTGGGCTGGTACACCTTGGTGAGCAGGTTGAAGACCGTGGTCTTACCGGCACCGTTGGGACCGATCAGACCGGCGATCTCGGTCTTACCGATGGTCAGGCTAAAGTCGTCGACTGCCTTAAGGCCGCCAAATTCAATGCCCAAGTGGATGCACTCGAGCGCCGGGCGCTGGCCCAGGTCGCGGTCGGGAACGATGGCGCCAGAAGGATACGGGACCATCTTGCCCTTGTTGAACTCAAACTTACTGGGCATCGGCTGCCACCTCCTTCTTGGAAGCAAAGCGGTCCTTAATGCGTGCGAAGAACGACTTGAGCTGCGGGTTGTTGGTAAAGATCATGACCAGAATCAGCACGATGGCGTAGATGAGCATGCGGTAGTCCGAGAACTGACGGAGCAGCTCGGGAAGCACCGTGAGCAACGCCGCCGCGATGACGGAGCCGCGCATATTGCCCAGACCGCCCAGGACCACGAACACCAGGATGAGGATGGACGTGTTGAAGTCGAACTTGGTGGCGGAAAGCTGCGAGAAGTTACCGCCGAAGAGGGCTCCGGCAGCGCCGGCGAGAGCGGCGGAAACCACGAAGGCGATCATGCGGTACTCGGTGACGGAGATGCCCACGGACTCGGCAGCGATCTTGTTGTCGCGCACGGCCATAATGGCACGGCCGGTACGGCTGCGAACCAGGTTGAGCACGATCACGAGTGCGACCATGACCAGGATGGCACCGGCGAGGAAGGTCGAGTACGTCGACACGCCCGATGCGCCCTGCGCGCCCTTGATGATGGCGGTGCCGTCCTCGAGCAGGTGCAGGTCGTCGATCGTGGAGTTACCTGTGATGTTAAAGATCACATGCAGGCCGCGGGAGTCGACGCCCACGATAAGGCAGGTGACGATCTCTTTGATGATCTCGCCAAAGGCCAGCGTCACGATAGCCAGGTAATCGCCGCTCAGGCGAAGGACCGGGATGCCGATCAAGAAGCCCAGGATGGCGGCAGCGATGGCACCGACCACGATGCTGATGATAAGGCGCACCGGATCGGAGGGAACGGCGCTCTCCAGCGCGACCGCGGTAACGATGCCCGTATAGGCGCCGACGCTCATAAAGCCCGCGTGGCCCAGCGACAAGTCGCCCGCGATGCCGACGACGAGGTTAAGGGAGATGGCCATGACGATATAGGCCGTGATGGGAACCAGCTGACCGGCGATCATGCGCGGAATCATATGGTTGGACTGCATAAAGAACACGATGGCGAACGCCACAAGGCACATGGCGTACGTAACAAAGTCGTGACGCGTCTGCTTGTCTTTAAGAAACTTCATAACGCTCACCTACACCTTCTCGGGAACGTACTTGCCCAAGAGGCCGGCAGGCTTGACGAGCAGGACGATGATCAAAACACCAAAGACGATGGAGTTGGCAAGGCTCGTGGAAATGTAAGCCTGTGCCATCGCCTCGATGATGCCGATGAGAATGCCACCGACAAAGGCACCGGGGATGGAGCCGATACCGCCGAAGACGGCGGCGTCGAAGGCCTTGATGCCAGGCATGGCGCCCGTGGTGGGTTGCAGGACCGGCGAGTAGGAGCACAGGAGCACACCGGCGATGGCGGCAAGGGCGGAGCCGATGGCAAACGTCATCGAGATGGTACGGTTGACGTTGATGCCCATGAGCTGAGCGGCTGCCTTGTCCTCGGACACGGCGCGCATGGCCTTGCCCATCTTGGTCTTACCTGTAAAGAACATCAGACCGGCCATGATAACCAGGCAGGCGACGATGGTGACGAGCGAAACGGCGCTTACATTGAACTTGGCCAAGAACTCCGGCACCTGGAAGGTGACGAGCGAAGTGAAGTTCTTGGGCGTGGCGCCCCACAGAAGCTGCGCGGCGTTCTGCAGGAAGTAAGACACGCCGATGGCCGTGATCAGAACGGCCAGCGGGCCCGCCTGACGCAGCGGCTTGTATGCCAGACCCTCGATGAGAACACCGAGAACGGTGCAGACCACACAAGAGAGAATTACAGATGCCCAGCCCGGGAGGCCGAGATACGACGTGGCACAGAACGAGACATAGGCACCGACCATGATAACGTCGCCGTGAGCGAAGTTCAGCATCTTGGCGATACCGTAGACCATGGTGTAGCCCAACGCGATGATGGCGTAGACGCTGCCCATGGACAGGCCGTTGACCAGGTATTGGATAAAGACCGTCATGTTCCACATCCCCCTTTCGAATAGGTTTCCAGTTAATGTATGAAACAGGGACGTTACACTGTCCCTAGATACCAAGCAAGCAGGGAAGGCCAAACCTCCCCTGCTTGGGATCAAAACCGCTCTATGTAAGGCGGCTTATTAGGCCTGTACGTACTTGCCGTCGGTGATGACGTACGCCGTGGGCTCCTTCTGGACCTGGCCCTTATCGTTCCAGGTGAGCTTGCCGGTCAGACCGTCAACGGTAATCTTGAGCATAGCCTTAGGCAGCTTCTCGGCGACCTCGGTCGGGTCGGCGTCGACACCAAGACCGGCCTCCTCGAGGGCCTCGGCCACCGCGTGCACGCCGTCGTAAGCGTCGGCGGCAAACTGGTCCGGAGTCTCGCCATACTTATCCTTGTAAGCGTTGACGAAGTCGGCGTTCTTCTCGTCGTCGGCGGAGAACGGGGTCATGAGCAGCAGACCCTCGGCAAGAGAGGTGTCGAAGCCCTCAACGCCCAGGATGCCGTCCATGCCGTCGCAACCCATCATCTTGACGTCGTAGCCCATGTCCTTGGCGTTCTTGAGCAGGACGGACGCTGGCGTGTAGTAGATCGGCGCAAAGATCATGGTGGCGCCGGCCTGCTTGGCCTTGGTCAGCTGGTTGGTAAAGCTCGTGGCGGAGTCGTCCTTAAAGGTCTCCTCGTCGACAACCTCGAGCTTGGACTCAGCGGCCTGGGCCTTAAAGGCATCCGCGACACCCGAAGAATAAGCGTCGCCGGAGTTATAGAACAGCACGAACTTCTCGTCCGCATACTTCTGCGCCAGGAACTTGGCAGCGTTGACGCCCTGGTTGGGATCGGTAAAGCAAACCTGGAAGACGCAATCCTTGCCCTTGGTGACGTCCTCGGAGGACGCGGACGGAGTGATCATGAACGTCTCGGGGTCGTTACCGCACTCGGCGGCAACGGCAACCGACGCGCCCGTGGTGGTCGGGCCGACGAGGGCCTGCATGCCCCAGTCGAGCAGGGTGTTAAAGGCGTTGACGGCCTTCTCGCCGTCGGCCTGGTCATCCTCGGCCTTGCTGGCAAGCGGCAGCTCCTTGGTCGAGAAATCCTTGCAGCCAAGCTCGACACCCTGGGTAACGGACTTGCCGTAGGACGCGTTGGCGCCGGTCAGCGGTCCGATGGTGCCGATCTTAAACGAAGCGTCGCCCGAAGCGGAACCGCTGTCGCCGCCGTTGGAGGAGCAGCCAGCTAGAATGGACATCGCCCCCAGACCTGCTGCGCTCGCGATAACGCTCCTGCGATTCATAACAGGGTTCAATGACTTACCGGTGAGGCTCGACATGCGGCTCTCCTCTCAAATCTCGTCGGGTTTCGGTTACCCAACAGGCCATCCTTCGCCGTGTTCGGCGTTCGCAAAATAGTAGACGCTTTAGTTGAGAAAAGTGGCGATTATTTCAGCTATTCTTTTGTTTTGTCCGTTTATCCATAATTATGCGTATTTCTATTGGTTTATGCAGTTTAGCCACTTTATTGTGTGAAAGTAATGTTTCCATTCTGTTACAAGCTTCCCTGTCCTGATTAAAACGGCCTCACCGGTAGCGCTTTATACGCACTTAGGCGGCGATGTACTTGCCGTCCTGGATCACATAGGCTGTAGCGGGCTTCTCGACTTGGCCCTCGTCGTTCCACGTGAGCTCGCCCGTCAGGCCCTCGATCTTGATCTTGCGCATGGCCTTGGCAAGATCGCCGGCAATGTCGGCGCCGTCGGCCGTAATATCGATGTCTGCCTTATCGATAGCCTCGACAATCGCATGGACGCAGTCATAGGCATCGGCGGCAAACTGGTTGGGCGTCTCGTCGTAGGCGTCCTTATATGCCTTGACGAAGTCGGCGTTCTTCTCATCGTCGGCAGAGAACGGGGTCATGAGCAGCACGCCCTCGGCAAGGGAGGTGTCGAAGCCCTCAACGGAGAGCAGGCCGTCCATGCCGTCGGTACCCATGAGGGTCATGTCGTATCCCATGTCCTTGGCGTTCTTGAGCAAAACGGACGCCGGCGTGTAGTAGATCGGCGCAAAGATGAGCGTGGCGCCGGCCTCCTTGGCCTTGGTGAGCTGGTTGGTAAAGCTCGTGGAGGAGTCGTCCTTAAAGGTCTCGGTATCGACGATATCAAGTTTGGACTCCTTGGCCTGCTCGGCAAAGGCATCGGCAACACCCGAGCTGTACGTATCGCCGGAGTTGTAGAACAGGGCGATCTTGGCGTCTGCATACTTCTCGGCCAAAAACTTGGCAGCACTCGCGCCCATGGTGGGGTCGGTAAAGCAAACCTGGAAAACCGTGGTCTTGTCCTTGGTGACGTCGAGGGACGAAGCAGAGGGCGTGACCATGAGCATATCGTCGGCGATCTCGCCCGAGACAGCGACGGCGGCACCAGTCGTGACGGGGCCGACGAGCGCCTGCATGCCCCAGTCGCACAGGGTATTGAAGGCGTTGATAGCCTTCTCGCCGTCGGCGACGTCATCCTCGGACTTAAGCGAGAGTTTGAGATCCTTGGTCGAGAAATCCTTGGCGGCAAGCTTGGCACCCTTCTCGGCCGAAACGCCATAGGTTGCCGCGGCGCCGGTCAGAGGGCCGATGACACCGATCTTGAAGGTCTTGCCGTCATCGGCGGTGCCGCCGTCCGAGCCACCCGACGAGCAACCAGCGAGTGCGGCGGTGCTGCCGAGCGCCGCAGCGCCGGCGAGAAAGTTCCTACGGCTGAGCGTGCTGTTGATGTTGAACATGGTGTCCCCCTTTTTCGCTGGCCGCGGTGCGGCCGTCTTGCGGTACAGGGCAAACCTTATGGCGCAAACGTTGACAGTTTGTTACGGGAGTTCGTTTGTAGCGAGCGTGTTTCCAATATTTCCGCAGCGTTTCGGGGGTAGCGTTTTGCACAGCTCCGGCTGCCTGGCAAGCACGCGCCCGCACTTCACGCTAGAATGCACTCAACCTATAAGCAGTTAATTCATCCACAAGATGCACGAAGGAGCTATCTATGAGCGAATCCCTGCGCACCGTGAACGTCGGTCTGATCGGTCTGGGAACCGTCGGCGGCGGCGTGGCCCGTCTGATCAAGAGCCACCACGATGAGTACCTGGCAGCCTACGGCATCGACCTTAAGCTGACCCGCGCCTGCGCGCTTGCTTGGGAGCAGGCCGAGGCAGCCGGCATTGAGCGCGAGGCCTTTACGAGCGACTGGCACGACGTCGTCACCGACCCCGCCATCGACATCGTCGTCGAGCTGATCGGCGGCGAGCACCCCGCAACCGAGATCTTCACCACCGCCTTTGAGCACGGCAAGCATGTCGTCTCTGCCAACAAGGCCCTGCTGGGCCGTCACGTCGAAACGCTTGCCGAGAAGGCGCGCGCGTGCGGCGTGCAGATTAAGTGCGAGGCCAGCTGCGGCGGCGGCATCCCCATCGTCAGCACGCTTGAGCACGACCTGGTGGGCAACAAGATCCTGACCATCGCCGGCATCCTCAACGGCACCACCAACTACATTCTGTCGCGCATGGACGCCGAGGGCGCCGATTACGCTGACGTGCTCGCCGACGCCCAGGCCAAGGGCTATGCCGAGGCCGACCCGTCCGCCGATGTCGACGGCTTCGACGCCGCCAGCAAGACGGCCATCCTCGCCTCCATCGGTTTTGGCACCCGCGTTACCACCGACGATGTGTACCAGCAGGGTATCCGTACCATCGGCGCCGAGGACATCGCCCAGGCCCGCGAGCTCGGCTACACCATTAAGCTGCTGGGCATCGCCCGCAACACCGACACCGGCGTCGACGTTCGCGTGCACCCCACGCTGATTCCCGCCGACCACATGCTTGCCAAGGTCAACGGCGCCATGAACGCTGTCTACGTGGTAGGCGACGCCGTGGGCGAGACCATGTTCTACGGTGCCGGCGCAGGCTCCTTCCCCACCGCGAGCGCCGTCGTGGGCGATATCCTGTCGCTCTCCGAGCAGATCAGCCGCGGCGTGGCTCCGCTGCCCGAGATTGAGCCCTATGGCCACAACCTCGCCTTTAAGCCCATGGACGAGCTCCAGACCAAGTACTATGTGCGCCTGAAGGTCGCCGACCGCGTGGGCGCCCTGTCCGAGACGGTCGATATCTTTGCCAAGCACAACATCTCGATCTCGCTCATCAACCAGGTCGAGGACGGCAAGTCGGGCGTCAGCGATGCCTGCTCGGTCATCTTCCTGACGCACCGCGCGCTCGAGAAGGACGTCCAAGCTGCCGCCGCCGAGCTTGCCAGCGTCGACTGCGTGACCGAGGTCGCCAACGTCCTGCGCATCGAGGACGTCGAGGCCTGGACCGAAGGCGTCATGGCCAACTAACCCAACGCTCGCCCAGCAATACGCACTTTGAGGGCTCCCGTCCGACGTGGGACGGGAGCCCTTTTGTCACCCGCCCTGAGCACAACGGCAGAGCATATTTGCGCGAGCCGCTCATCGGTAACGCGGGCCACCGTTCACCGATATGCAAACGCGACCGATTCCGGCTACCGCTACGCTGTGTTGCGTATATCCGCCCGCAAAGAGAGGAAGCACCATGTTGCTCGAGGGCAAGAAAGCAATCATCACCGGAGGCACGCGCGGTATCGGCTATGCCATCGCCTGCCGTTTTATCGAGGAAGGTGCTGCCGTCACCGTCTTTGGCTCGCGCCAGGAGACTGCCGACGCTGCCGTTGAGAAACTGACGACCGCTTATCCCGAGGCCAAGGTCTGCGGCCGCTCCTGCGACCTCACCTCGCTCGAGGCCGTAACCGAGGCCTTTACCCAGGCTGCCGCCGATATGGGCGGCCTGGACACGGTCGTCAACAATGCCGGCATCTCCCAGCGCTCTCCCCTTTTGGACTACACGGCCGAGGAGTTTGCAAAGGTCATGGACCTCAACGTCGTCGCTGTCTTTAATGGCCACCAGGCTGCCGCCAAGATCATGACCGAGGCCGGCCACGGCGGCACCATCACCACCACGAGCTCGATGGTCGCCAAGTACGGCCAGCCCTCCGGTGTCGGCTACCCCACGTCCAAGTTTGCCGTCAACGGCATGGTCCAGTCGCTCTCGCGCGAGCTCGCCCCCATGGGCATTCGCGTCAACGCCGTCGCCCCCGGCGTGACCAAGACCGATATGGTCGCCAACCTGCCCGAAGAGGTCATCAAGCCCATCATCGCCACCATTCCGCTGGGCCGCATGGGCGAGCCCGAGGATGTCGCCAACGCCTTTGTCTTCCTGGCGAGCGATATGTCCGCCTACGTCACGGGCGCCATCCTCCCCGTCGACGGAGCCGCCCGCTCCTAAAGGTCGCAAGCCACAGCTTTAAACCTCAACCGAGCTCAACGCAAGAAGGTGCGCTGCCTGCATCAACCGCAGGCAGCGCACCTTCTTCTATTCGAAAAGGAAACTGCGTCCCATAATTCCGGCTCAGAATGGGATGCGCTTTCCCTAACGAGCCTCTCGCGGAAACTGCATCCCACTCTGAGCGCCCATTCCGGGACACAGTTTCCCAACGCTCCCCGTTTCGGAAACCACATCCCGTTCCGAGCCTTCAAAGCGGGACGCGGCTTCCCCGAGAAAGTATCGACTACTTACCGTCGTCGTCTTCGGCTTCTTCGCGCGCATAGAGCTCCAGCATGCGGCGGCGGTATTCGCGCACAGCGAGCTTGGCGCGCTCCAGGCGGCGGCGCTCACGCGGAGTCAGCTCGGACGGGTCGACCTCGTCTCCATAGGTCTTATCGGCAAGCAGGTGCGCCGCGTCCACAATGCGCGCATCGATGTGGCCGCTCGCTGCCTCGGCGGAAAGACGCTCGGCAATCGTATCGAGCGTAGGCAGGCCCTCGAATACGCGACCATGGCCATGCGAGGTCAGCAGCTCGTGCTCGCGCGCGAGCAAGCTCGCTAGGTCGTGGTGGGCGCGCAAGATGTCGAGCGCATCGGATGGATGCTCGGCAACCTCTGCCACGGCGGCGACCGGTGCGGCATCCACCACGCGGTAGAAGAGCTGCGCGAGCAATGGCATCAAGAACACCGTGATGGCACCGGCGGCAACCATAACCGACGCGATGTCTTGCGACAGCGCGCCCGCGTTGACGGCAACGCTCGTCACGGCAACGATGATCGGCAGTGCCGTGGTGCAGTACAGGGCAACGGTAATGCGACCGTACGCCGACACATCGCGCGTCGCAGGACAAATGCTCATAGAGATAAGAATGGGTACCGCGCGAATGATCAACAACGCCACGATAAAGCCCGCGAGCAAGCCCGGGCGCGACGCCACGGCCGTCAGGTCGATCTTTGCGCCCGACACGGTAAAGAACACCGGAATCAAAAAGCCGTAGGCCAGGCCGTCAAGCTTGGTCTCGAGCGTATGGTTGCCCTCGGGGATGATGTAGCGCAAGACAAAGCCGGCGGCAAAAGAACCCAACACGATGTCGAGATCAAAGACGGCCGAGAACGCCACGAGTGTGACCAGGATGAGCACCGTCAGGCGCACGAAGGTCTGTGACGTGGTATCGGCGCGTTCCTCGACAAACGCAAAGAAGCGGCTGCCGACGCGCTTGGAGCGGCTTGGGACCACGGCCAGCAACACGCAAACCACCGCAAACAAGCCAAGGATTACAAGCGTTTGAATGCCAGTGCGGGCAGACAGCAGCACCGACATAGCAAGCACGGGCCCAAGTTCGCCCCAGGTGCCATACGCGAGAATCGAGTCGCCCACGCGTGTGCCGGTGAGCGAGCGCTCACGCATGATGGGCACAAGCGTACCGAGCGCCGTCGAAGTGAGGGCAAGTGTCACGGCGATACCGTCGAAATGGCTGACCGAGAACCATGGGGTAAAGCGCACGGCAAGCCAGGCGATACCAAACGTGACGACCCACGTCGCCAAGCCGTAGCGCCCCTCGACGCCCGTGATGCTCTTGGGGTCGATCTCAAAGCCGGCAAGCAGGAACAAAAAAGCCAGGCCCAGCTCGGACACAAGCGAGACCTCAGCATCTACATGGATGACGCCGAGCATATGAGGTCCCAGTACCGCGCCGAGCACGAGCAAAAAGACCGTCTCGGGAACGGGTTTTCCAGGAATCGCCGAGGCGATAAAAGGACTCGCAAAGGCCACGAGCGCAATGATGGCGAGCGAAACGAATGCCATGTGATGCCTTTCTCTTGTTTGCACTTCACTGTAGCACCCTCGCCGTCCTCAACGCGCCGTGAGCTGTCGTATCATAGTGACGTTTACAAACATGTGGCTCAAGGCGACCGCGAGGCTTGCCCCGCAAACCGACCGCTGCCGCATACCGTACCGTACGCCCAACCGATCAGGAAGGCAGGAACCAATGGTCTCTCGTATTTACGTGGAGAAGAAACCCGGGTTCGACGTCGAGGCTCAGCAGCTCAAGAGCGAGCTGACCGAGATTCTCGGCATCAAGGGCATCGAGGCCCTGAGGATTATCAACCGCTACGACGTCGAGGGCATCGACAAGGAGCTTTTCCGGTCCTGCGTGCCGACCGTCTTTAGCGAGCCCCAGGTCGATGTGACCTACGACGAGCTCCCCGCAAGCGATGGCGCCGTCTTTGCCGTCGAATTCCTGCCTGGCCAGTTTGACCAGCGCGCCGACTCCGCCAGCGAGTGCGTGCAGCTCATCAGCCAGGGCGAGCGCCCCGCCGTGCGCTCCGCCAAGGTCTATATGATCTCGGGCGCTCTGGACGAGGCCGCCATTGATGCCATCAAGCACTACGTGGTGAACCCCGTCGAGGCGCGCATCGCCTCGCTCGACCTGCCCGAGACGCTGTACATGGAGACCCCCGAGCCCCAGCCCGTCGAGGTGCTCGACGGTTTCCGCGAGCTCGACGAAGCCGGCCTTGCCGCCTTTATTTCCGAGCGCGGCCTTGCCATGGACGAGGCGGACATCGCCTTCTGCCAGCAGTACTTCCGCGATGAGGATCGCGACCCCACCATCACCGAGATCCGCGTGATCGACACCTACTGGTCCGATCACTGCCGCCACACCACCTTCGGCACCGTCCTGGACGACGTGACGATCGACGACGCCGTGGTGCAGCAGGCCTTCGACCGCTACATGGAGATGCGCCACGAACTCGGTCGCGACACCAAGCCCGTCTGCCTCATGGACATGGGCACCATCGGCGCCAAGTACCTCAAGAAGACCGGCGTCATGACCGATGTCGACGAGTCCGAGGAGA
>URKC01000065.1:0-11910 GCA_900548295.1 uncultured Collinsella sp. | reverse complement strand
CCAGCAGCTTGCGGGGGTCGAAGCCCTTGCCCTGCTGATCCTTGCCAGCCTCGATGTACTCGCGGACGCCCTTGGCGAAGACGAGCTGCAGGTCGGTGTTGACGTTGATCTTGGAGATGCCCAGGGAGATGGCCTTCTTGATCTGATCCTCGGGGATGCCGGTGCCACCGTGCAGGACGAGGGGCAGGTCGCCGGTCTGAGCCTTGATCTCGCCCAGGCGCTCGAAGGAAAGGCCAGCCCAGTCGGCGGGGTACACGCCGTGGATGTTGCCGATACCGCAGGCGAGGAAGTCGACGCCCAGGTCAGCGATCTGCTTGCACTCAGCAGGATCAGCGAGCTCGCCGCTGGAGGTCACGCCGTCCTCGGTGCCGCCGATGCCGCCGACCTCGGCCTCGATGGACATGCCCTTGGAGTGGGCAAGCTCAACGAGCTCCTTGGTGCGGTCGAGGTTAAGCTGGAAGGTCTCCTCGTGAGAGCCGTCATACATGATGGACGTGAAGCCGGCCTCGATGCACTTGAAGCAGTCCTCGTAAGAACCGTGATCGAGGTGAAGGGCGACGGGAACGGTAACGCCCGTGGCCTCGACGGCAGCCTTGACCATGTCGGCGCAGACCTTGAAACCGCCCATCCACTTAGCGGCACCAGCGGTGCACTGAAGGATCAGCGGAGACTTGGCCTCCTCGGCGGCCTGGAGAATAGCCAGGGTCCACTCGAGGTTGTTGGTGTTGAAGGCACCGAGACCGTACTTGCCGGCCTCGGCCTTCTTGAGCATGTCTGCTGCGTTGACGAGCATAAAAGAAACCTCCTGTAAGGTTGCTCCGATAACGCCTGAGATTTTACCACGGCGCACCCGAGCATAAACGTTCGTTTGTTCACGAATATCGTCCAAACAGACTTTTTTGACCGTTTGCCCTACGGAATCGACCCGTTGGGGAAAAATAGCTTGACGTCTGGACGCTTCTCGTGCTTCAAAAGCCGACCATTAAGCTACATCTGCATGAAAGGGTTCTGTATGAGCTCGCGTGCCATGGTGGTCGAATCGCCATGGCCGGTTAGGCAAACGGTATCGGGCGGAAGAAGCCGGGCGAGCTTGGAGAGCGAGCGCAGAATAGCCGCCCCATCTCCTCCAGAAAGATCGGTGCGGCCGTGCCCACCCGGAAACAGGGTGTCGCCCACAAAGGCAATGTTCCCCTGCTCGGTGGCAGCAAACAAGACGATCCCGCCCGGCGTATGCCCCGGCGTCTCGATCACCTGCAGGCAGATATCGCCCACCTCGATAGCATCGCCCTCGGCGAGCAGGCGCGTCGGCTCCCCGGGGTCGGGCGTCTCAATGCCCCACATAGCTCGCTGCTCCTCGATGTTCGCATGCGGCACCGTCACATCCTTAGCACACAGCTCATACTGGCAGCCCTCGCCAACGGTGGTTCGCACGCCGGCAACACCACCAACATGATCGGCATGGCCATGAGTGCATACGGCGCCAAGCACGCGTACGCCGGGATGCTCGGCTCGAATATGCTCCACCAAACGCTCGCCTTCCCATGCGGGATCGATAATCACGCACTCATTGTCCGAAATAACAGCATAGCTATTGGTCTGAATGGGACCGTTTACGAGCGTCTCGATCTCGACCGATCCCTTGGGAGTTAAATCCAAGGACACAGCACTCATGCCCCTCTCCTCTCTATAGAACTCGAGGCATCAAACGATGCCTCGAGTGTAGCGAATATCGATAATGTGGCACGTTCGTCGCGACTAAACGCGGCGCTTAAGCTGGGCTCCACCCTCGCCGGGCATCAAGCGACGCGCGTCGTAGACCGAGTCAACGCTGCTGATAGAGGCAAGCAACGGATCCAGGCCGCTCGCGTCCGAGATCTCGACCATAAAGCGCAGGGTTGCAATACCCTCGCGGTTGGTCGACGTGGCGGCAGAAAGGATATTGCCGCCCGCATCGCCAATAGCAATGGTGACATCCTTGAGCAGGCCCATGCGGTCCAGGCACTCCACCACGATCTCGACCTGGAAGAGGGTGTCGGCAGCGCCGTCCCACTCCACGTCGATCATGCGCTCGGGATGTTCCATAAGGCCTTTGACGTTGGGACAGTTGGCGCGATGCACCGAGACGCCGCGACCGCGCGTGATGAAGCCGACGATGTCGTCGCCCGTCACGGGGTTGCAGCAATGGGCCAGACGGACCAGCAGGCCGCTGTTGCTCTCGCCCTTGACGATAATGCCGTTGCTGGCGCTCTTGCCGCGCTTTTGCGGCTTGCGGTTGGAGCCGCGGGCAGGCTGCTTGACGACCTCGGCAATGGCTTCGGCCTTGGTGAGCTGTTCCTCGGGTTTGGGGTCCAAGATTTGCTCGACCTTATTGCCAACGGCACGTGGGGCGACTTTGCCCGCACCAACGGCGGCAAACAGGTCCTCGAGCTGCTTATAGTTAAACTGCTCCGCCACGGCGTTGAGCGCACGCGTGGATCGTGGCGTAGAGATGCCATATCCGCGCTTGCGCAGGTCCTTAGCCAGTATATCGCGGCCGGCGGCAGCGTCGTCGTCCTTGGTCGCGGCGGCGAAGTAACGGCGGATCTTTGACTTGGCGGAAGGTGTCTTAACGATCTTGAGCCAATCACGCGACGGCTTGGAACTCTTGTTAGTCAGGATTTCAACGCGGTCGCCCGTCTTGATCTCGTGCGTGAGCGGGGCCACCGCACCGTTGATCTTAGCGCCGACGCAGTGGTTGCCCACCTCGGTGTGAACGGCATAGGCAAAGTCGAGCGGCGTGGAGCCGGCACGAAGCGCCATGACCTCGCCCTTGGGCGTAAAGACGAAGATCTCCTGATCGAACAGATCGACCTTCAGCGAATGCAGGTATTCCTTGGCGTCGGTGATCTCATCAGACGCAGCCCAATCGAGCGAATGTTTGAGCCAGTTAATCTGGTCGTCCAAGCGCTGGGCATCATTGGTCTTAGACGCAGACGATCCGCCCGACTTCTTATAGAGCCAGTGAGCGGCAATACCGTACTCGGCCTGCTCGTGCATCTCGTAGGTACGAATCTGAATCTCGAGCGGGCGGGCCGTGGGGCCGATAACCGTCGTGTGGAGCGACTGGTAGTTATTGACCTTGGGCATGGCGATATAGTCTTTAAAGCGACCAGGCATGGGGTGCCACAGCGTATGCACCGCGCCGAGCGTAGAGTAGCAATCACGTACCGAATGCGTGATGACGCGCAGTGCCACCAGGTCGTAGATCTCGGAAAATTCCTTGCCCTTGCGCTTCATCTTTTGGTAGATGGACCAATAGTGCTTGGAGCGGCCGTTGATCTGGAAGTCCTCCAGGCCAATGCGGTTGAGCTCGTCGGTGAGCGTCTTGATGGTCTCGGCCAGATAGCGTTCACGGACCTCGCGCGACTCCGCCACCATGCGCGCGATGCGTTGGTAGGCGTCGGGCTCAAGATAGAAGAAGGACAGGTCCTCGAGCTCCCATTTAATGGAGCTCATGCCCAGACGGTCGGCCAGGGGCGCATACACGTCCATGGTCTCGCGGGCCTTAAACAGGCGACGGTCCTCACGCAGGGCCGCAAGGGTGCGCATGTTGTGCAGACGGTCGGCAAGCTTAACGATGATGACGCGGATGTCCTTGGACATGGCGAGGAACATCTTTCGCAGCGTGAGCGCCTGTTTCTCGTCCATGCTGTCGACTTCGATGTTGGTGAGCTTGGTCACGCCATCGACGAGCTCGGCCACCGTATCGCCAAACAGGCCGGAAACATCGGCAAGCGAGGTCTCGGTATCCTCGACGGTATCGTGCAGCAGCGCGGCGCACACCACATCGCAGTCCATCTTGAGATCGGCCAAAATGATGGCCACCTCGACGGGATGGTTGATGTACATCTCACCCGAGCGGCGCTTTTGGTTGCAGTGCTTCTCGGCAGCAAAGCAATAGGCCTGCTCCACCTTAGAAAAGTCGTCCTCATTCATATATTTGAGGCACAGGCGCTCCAGCTTGTCGTAGCTGTCCGCCATAATCTCGGGCGGCAGCTCATCGGCATGCTTATAGTGCTCCATCTCCGAGAACGGCTGGAGGGCGGAATCATGGGCGGTACGGGCTGCGGCATCCATCGAGGTCCCCTTCCCCTAGGCCCGCGGTACGATCGGGCGGTTAACTTTGGCTAGCATATCAGAAGCGCACGAATCGAGCGCCCAACTCCGGAAAGCCGAGAACTCCATGCGCGAACGCAAGCCCTCCAAATAGCGAATTGACCTGCTCAATTGCACACGGCCGGGGTTTTCGGCCATCGCGATGCGACGAGTGTCGTCAAACCCCGAAACTCGACAGAAACCAAGCTCTTCGAAGATTCCCAGGCCACTTTCCACCGAGCGCTCGTCGACCGGCGTGCGAGCATCGATGGCAAGGCACATCTGCGCGATGTCGATATCGCTCGCGCTAAAGGAATCGTCCCCGGTCTTGCCGCGGTTGGAGCGCCACATGGTTTGCAGCGCGCGATAGAGCGTGACGAGCTCGTCGCGCTCAGGCGCATAGCAGTCGAGTAGGCGCTCGTTAATGCGGGCGTCGCGCGACGAATAGAGCAGGTGAATCACGGCGGGCTGTCCATCGCGACCGGCGCGGCCACTCATCTGGTTAAACTCAATCGCGCCAAACGGCATGTGATAGAGCACGACATGGCGAATATCGGGAAGGTTGACGCCCTCGCCAAAGGCAGAGGTCGAGACGATGCAGCTGAGGCATCCGTCACGAAACGCCTCCTCTACGCGATGGCGGTCGGTGCGCGTAAGGCCCGCGTTGTAAAAGGCGATATGCGACGCGTAGTCGGGAACGCGTTTGCGTAGCGTCTTGGCAAGCGCCACGGACTGATCACGCGAGTTGACGTAGATGACGGTCTTCTCCCCCGTCGCGACGATGGACACCAGGCGGTTTTCGCGGCTCGCAAGATCGCGGTCGTCCTCGAGCCGCAAGTTCTCGCGCACGGTCTCGTCGACCACCGTACGGGCAATCGACAGCACGCGGGCAAGCTCCGCCACGACCGGAGCCGTCGCGGTGGCCGTCGCCGCCATAACGACCGGATCGCCCAGGGCCTTGAGGATATCGGGCATGTCGAGGTATGCGCTTCGGTCGCCGCCCTTGGCAAGACCGGCATGGTGCGCCTCGTCAATAACGACAAATCCGATACGCCCCGAGCGCGCAAAGCGGTCGCGGTGAATAGACAGGAACTCAGGCGTCGTGAGTACGATGCCGGTGCGGCCCGAAGCCAGGCCGGCAAACACGTCATCGCGCGTTGCTTCCACGGTCTCGCCGGTCAACACGCCCACGCCAATCCCGAGTGCAGCCATCGTCGATGAAAGATGATAGGCCTGGTCGGCAACGAGCGCGCGCAGCGGATAGACAAAGATGCTCGCACGCCCTCGAAGGACCGCCTCGCGCGCGGCGTGCACATGGAAGATGAGCGACTTACCACGTCCCGTCCCCATAACGGCCAAAACGCTCTGGTGGTCGGCGAGCGCGTCGAGTGCCTCGACCTGCGCGCGATGTGGCTGGTTCGAGCCGATAAAGCTATGGATAAGCGAGCGCGTGAGCTCGGTATAAGAAAGCTGGGCGAGCGTCTCGCGTTTACGCGACTCCAGGCGCAGGCCAGAATCCGCCGGCTGCACGCCGCGGCGAAGCTCGCATGCCGGATCGTCGATATTGGACGCCGCGGTATCGCGCACCAAGACATCTTTGATCATGAGCTTGGGCTTCACGCGTCCCTGCCAATGCTCGGCCACGGCCTCGAACACCAAGTCGACGGCGCTGTCGCAATTGATGAGCCTATCGATCTGCGGCACGCGGAACATGATGGCCGGCACACTCGCGGCGCCATCGGTCGCCACAAAGCGCATGTGCTCGCCGGTTTTGCCCACCACGGCGCGATCGCACATCGTCACGCCCTCGGCAGCCAGAAGCGGCACCTTATTGCCCTGGCCAAACGGCTCAAGACGAGAAATCTGCTCGATAGTCTCGATATTTAGCTCGGAGAGGTCAACGGTGGCGGCAACCTCGTCAGTGTCCTCAAAGTCATCGGCGGGAAGCTCCGATAGCACGGCCGAAAGGCGACGGCGGAACTCATCGAGCTTGGATGCCTCGATGGTCACACCCACCGCACCGGCATGTCCGCCGCGACGAATCAGCAGGTCGGAACAGCGCTCGACGGCATCAAACAGGTTAACTTTGCCCACCGAGCGACCAGAGCCGCGCGCGATACCGTCCTCGATCGAGAACAGCAGCGCCGGCACGTGATAGCGATTGGTCAGGCGGCTCGCCACGATGCCCTTGACGCCCTCGTGCCAGCCCTCGCCGCCCACGACGATTGCGCGCCCGCCGTCATAAGTCTCCTCGACCTTCGCCATGGCATCGCGCGTAAGCTCGGCCTCGATCTCGCGGCGCTGACGGTTGATTTCCTCGAGCTCGGCTGCCAGTGCACTTGCCTCGATAGGATCGCGGGCAAGCAGCAGGTCGAGCGCCAGCTTGGGATCAGCCATGCGGCCGGCAGCATTCAGACGAGGGATGAGCGAAAACGACAGGCCGTCGGCCGTAATGGTAGAAAGGTCGGCCTTGGCAAGTGCGGCAAGCGCGATATAGCCGGGACGGGCCGTCACGCGCATCTGCTGGATGCCCTCGGCGACCAGTGCGCGATTCTCGGGCGTGAGCGGCATCATGTCGGACACGGTGCCCAGCGCCGCGACCTCGATCAGCGAACGCCAATACGACGGCTTGCCCAAACGCTCGCCCAGGACCTGCACCAGCTTGAGCGCCACGCCGGCACCGGCAAGCTCGCGCGAGGGGCCCTCGTCCTCGAGCTTGGGGTCGGTCAGGGGCACGCCCTGCGGCACCTGGTCGGACGGCTCGTGATGGTCCGTGACCACCAAATCGATCCCCAGGCTCTCCAGATAGGAGACCTCCTCCTTGGCGGCAATGCCGTTATCGACGGTCACGATCAGGTTGGGTTGGGCGAGCTCGTTGACGCGGTCGAGCGCCGCACGCGACAGGCCGTAGCCCTCGTCAAAGCGATGCGGAATAAACGGCGTGACGTTGGCGCCAAACGAACGTAGCGCCTCGGTCAACAGACAAGTCGACGTAATGCCGTCGACGTCAAAATCGCCAAAGACGGCGATGCGCTCGTGGCTGCGAATAGCACGCTCAACGCGGTCAGCGACGACCGCCATGCCCGGAATAACGAGCGGGTCCGCCCAGTCGCGATCGAGCGAAGGCGTCAAAAACAGCTGGCCTTCCTCGATGGATGTAATGCCGTGCGCAACCATAATGCGCGCCACCAGCCCGGGTATGCCCAGGCCAGCCGAAAGCTCCTTTTCGAGCTCGGGGTTTTGCCGAGCGACCGCCCAGCGATGCGTCGTCTTAAGCGATGACATAGGCGCCCACCCCCGATAGGGGCAGGTCGCCGCGATACCTCTCACGGTTCATAGCGATGAGTCCTCTGTGTATGCCCGCTTCGGCAGGCAGATCTGTTGAACGGATTTATTATACCGTGCGGCACGGACGCAGAACCTCGCGGCACGCCGCGGTTTCGGTAAACGATGCCGGTAATAGCCTCGAAATATTCAAGCGTTTCTGACACACGGACGCATGCGAGCGTCTAGCATATCCATTCAAAACGGATTCACGAGCAAAGGGAGTCACAAGAGCATATGAAGCAATGGGTTGGACTGGGTAAGTTTCTCGCGGGGTACATGCAGGTCATCGTTCCGATTTGCGTTACGCTCGGCGTGCTCTTTCCCCAGCAGATCGGCGTGCTCAAGCCAATCGTTCCCGCCCTGTTTGCCTTTATGACGTTCCAAGGTGCGCTCAGCAACACTTTCCATCAGGTTACTGAGGTGTTCCGCCGTCCGCTGCATCTGATTGCGGCATTGCTCGTCTCGGCGGCGCTCATCCCCCTTGCAGCCTATGCCGCAGGATCGTTGTTCTTTGGTTCCAACCCAAACCTTGTCTGCGGCATCGTGCTCGAGTACAGCGTACCCGTGGCAGTCACCGCCTTTATGTGGATCAGCATGTTCGGCGGCAACGGCCCGCTCGCGCTCACCATCATCCTGACGTCCTCGGTCATCTCGCCCGTCACGATTCCGCTCACGCTTAAGCTCCTGCTGGGTGCCACCGTTGCAATCGATGTTCCGGGCATGATGCAGAACATGGCCTTTATGATCGCCATCCCCGCCGTGCTCGGCATCGTGATCAACGAGTTCACGCGCGGATGGGGACACGAGAAACTCTCCCCCGCGCTTTCGCCCGCCTGTAAGTTCATGATGATGGGTGTCATCGCCTCCAACTCCACCGCCATGAGCGAGTACGTGCTGCACATGAATGCGGTGCGCCTGGAAGTCGCCCTCTTTATTTTGACCTTCGCCATCAGCGGCTTTGTCGTCGGCATTCTGGTCGCCCGCGCGCTGCATCTGCCATATAGCGAGACGACTACCATGTGCTTTACCTGCGGCATGCGTAACATCTCTTCGGGCGCCGTCATCGCCACGCAGTACTTTCCAGGCGAAGTCGTGTTTCCCGTCATGTGCGGAACGCTGTTTCAGCAGGTGCTGGCCTCGATTATCGGGCACCTCTTTGAGCGCCTAACCGGCGAGGAGCGCGCCAAACAGCGCAAGCGGGTCAAGGCTGGGCGCGACGCGATGGCACGCTAGGCAGCACACTTTTCGAAGGCGCTCGCCTTGCTATACGAGCGTTTCCAGATGCGCGCGTAGGCGCTCAGCATCGATATCGAGCGTGGTCTCGGCATTAACCTGGGCCAGACGATAGCCCACGAAGTAGGGCGATACCACCCAACGTGGCAACGCCTTGGCAATGGTCCGGCCGTCCATGTGGTAGAAGAACAAGTTGTACGACTCCGCGCGACCGCCGTGGTGTTCGTGCAGGATATAGCGCAGGGCCACCTGAATCGCATCGGCAAACAGGTCCGCTTCGGCTTGGTCGCGGGCGTCGTCGCTGGCGGCGATTCCCTGTGGGACTGAAACATTGACCTCAAAGAACCCCATGATCGGTTCGGTTGAGATGTTGACCGAGACTCTCCCCTGTTGCCAGACATTGACGCCTTCGAAATTGGCGGAAGTCAGCGCCGCATAGCCGTCCTCCTGTTCCAAGCCCACAATCTGCATGTGTGGATGGACGAGACTGCCGCCCGAAAGCGGGCCTTTGTTCTTGTACATGAGCACACTGCGGTACTGTTGGGAATCGATCATCTGCTGCCAACAGCCCAGGGCAAACCGCATCACATGATGCAGCTCATCTGGTTCATAGGTCGCCAGGTCGGCGTCGTGATTGGCCGACTCGATCAATACGGTCTGACGGGTGGCCCGCAAGGTCTTGAACTTATTCTCGAGCCAGATGCAGTCACCATCGCGCTGGATGATGTTGGCGAGCCCCTCCGTGTCGCAAAAGGGGCACGCGGTGCCAGGGCGACGATTATCGTCGGGCTTGCCGCTCGCCTGCTGGACGTCAAATACCAGCGCCACGGGTTATACCCCCAGCGGCACGATCTTGGTGCCATGGAGCTCGGAGACGCCTAGCGCCGCCACGACCGCGTCGCGATTTGCCGTAGTGATGCCGCCGCCGGGAAGGATGGTCAAGCGATCGCCCGCATACTCGATTAAACGAGCCAGGTGATCGAAATTATCCTCGATCGACGTACCGGCCGCACCGCCATGTGTGAGGATGCGCGTAACGCCGCAGTCGGCAAGTGTATCAATCGCATCGAGCTGAACCTCGGGCGAGAGCTGGTCAAATGCCATGTGGAAGGTGATGTCAAGGGGCTCGCGCTTGCACTCCTCCGTCGCGCAGCCCGTAGCCATAACGAGGGCGCCGAGGGTGAGCTCGTCGAGCGCCCAGCCGCTGGCACAGGGCTTGCAGCAGCCAAAGACCAGGCCGTCAACGCCGGCACTCACAGCAAGGCCCAGGTCCATCTCCATCATGCGCAGCTCGTCCTGGTTGTAATGAAAGTCGCCACCACGCGGACGAATCATGCACATCACTCGCGCGTCATGCTCGTGAGCGTAACTGACTGTAGCGCTAATAACGCCGGCGGAAGGCGTGGTGCCACCGACGGCAAGGTTGTCACACAGCTCAATGCGCCCCGCACCAGCCTCGATGGCCGCCGGCACTCGCTCAAAGTTCTCGGCGCAAAATTCGTACAGCATAGATAGCCCCCAGAAGACATTTCTATTTCCACACGGCATTGTCGCACGTTAAATAGCAACCCGCACGATGGAACAAAACCTTGACAAGGAGTGTCCCAAAGTGCCGGCACATAAGGAACGTCCCCAGGTGCCACCTTGAGCGATGGGCACTCATTTAAGTACGTCCCCAATGAGTACCCGCAGGGGACAGACAGACCAGACTCCCTATACGACAACTGTTGACATCATATACTATGTGTCATATAGTAGGTGTTACACAGTATACTACGAAAGGAGGTGTGCGGATGGAGGCACAGATGAAGCGCGGCTTCCTCGAGGCCTGCGTGCTCGCGGCCGTCTCGGGCGAGGAATCCTACGGCTATCAGATCGTGAAGGACGTGCCCGCGAGTATGGGACTCACGGAATCCACGCTCTATCCGTTGCTCAAGCGCCTGGAGAAGGCGGGCTGCATCACCGCGCGCTCCGCCGAACACAACGGGCGGCTGCGGAGGTACTACCGCATCACGGACGCCGGGCGCGAGCGTATCGCCGAGTTCCTCGCCGAATGGCCATCCGTGCAGGAGATCTACCG
The DNA here is from genome assembly GCA_900548295.1 of uncultured Collinsella sp. GTDB lineage: Bacteria > Actinomycetota > Coriobacteriia > Coriobacteriales > Coriobacteriaceae > Collinsella. The sequence goes on along the minus strand of URKC01000065.1, from coordinate 1,136 downwards.
TTACGTGGAGGGGGCGCACCATGACGCGCGATGAGTTCTTGAACCGGCTGGGCGAGCTTCTGGCCTGCCTGCCGGCAGATCAGGTAAAGGAAACGCAGGAGTTCTACGCGGAGGCCATCGCCGACCGTATGGAGGACGGCATGACGGAGGCCGAGGCTGTGGCCGCCATGGGCACGCCCGGTGAGGTCGCCGAGGCAACGCTCGACGAACTGCCCGCCGTGCCGCGCGCGATCGCGAGGACCAAGTGCAAGAGCACGGCACTTCTATGGGCGCTCGCCATCGTGGGCTCTCCGGTATGGATTCCGCTGCTGCTCGCGTTCGTCGCCGTTGCCGCTGCAGTCTACATCTGTATTTGGGTTCTTGCGCTCTGCGTGTGGATCGTGGCCGCGGCATTCGGGGGCGCGGGCCTGGTAGGGCTCCTGTTCGCCGTGGACGGCATCATTATCGGGCATGTTCCGTACGTTTTGGCCTCGATGGGAATGGGATTCGCTTCCATCGGTGTGGCGCTCCTCACGGGAGCAGGCGCCTGGACGGCGTCCAAGCAGATCGCGCGCCTCTCTGCCCTTTGGGCGAAGAAAGCCGTTTCGCCCTTCTGGAAAGATCGAGGCAATAAGAGCCGCATGGGCGCTGAAGCGGCGCCGCTCACGGCATAGGAAGGAGTGCAAACATGTCCAGCGTAAAAAAGATTTACCTTGCCGTAGCGGGTGGGCTTGTTGCCACGGGGCTCGTCCTGGCTGCTATCGGATTTGTGGCCTCCGGCTTTAACCTCGCTGTGTTCAACACGCAGATCGACCTGCGCGATGACACCATCATTCTGGGTGGTGTTGAAATGGACGACCCGACAGGGCTTCCACTCATCGAGCAGCTTGCCGAGGTTGGCGAGATCCATATTGGATCTGCAACGGCTGGTTCGTCTTCTACTCGCAAATGATCGAGCTCGTAGCAGCCATCCCCCTTCGGGCACACCACGACGGGCGTGAGCACGCCGCACTCGGAGCCTTTTGACCTAGTCATTGGGGACGTTCTTAAACGACTAGTCATTCAAGAACGTCCCCAACGACTACCCCCAACGTCGATGTTTTGGCAACGACAGACACTATGACCCAATCCGAGGGCACTAAAAAGATAGGAGCCCC
>URKC01000064.1:0-12050 GCA_900548295.1 uncultured Collinsella sp. | reverse complement strand
GGCCAGTGCCTCGCGCGGGTAGTTCTCGCGCAGGGTCTCGATGTCCTCAGCAGCTTGATAGGCATTCTTGTAGCCCATCAAAAAGCCGATGACCATGTCGCGGAAGGGGTAATCCATAGCAGAGTCCAACTCGGAGCCCTGTAGGTAGCGACGCAGATGGCCGTAGCTGATCTTGTTGGAGGCATCTTCCCAGACCTCGCCGAGCAACAGCGCATCGGGCTTTTCGGCAAGTACGGCCTTCTTGATCTCGGCCAGGAAGTCGTCGGAAAGCTCGTCAGCGACGTCCAGGCGCCAGCCATGAGCGCCGGCACGTAGCCATTTACGGATCACGCCGTCCTTGCCCAGGAGCCGCTCGCGTACCAGTTCGGAGCTCTCATTGATGGCGGGCATGTTGCCCACGCCCCACCAGCAGTCGTACGAGCCGTCCTCGTGGAAATAAAACGCATCGCGCCACGGCGAGTCCTCGCTCTGCCACGCGCCCACGCCGGGGTAGTTGCCGTAGCGGTTGAAATAGATTGAATCGTCACCCGTATGGTTAAAAACGCCGTCCAGGATGATGGAGATGCCCAGCTTCTCGGCTGCCTGGCACAGCTCGGTAAAGTCCTGCTCGGTGCCCAGGATTGGGTCGATCTTGGTGTAGTCGGCCGTGTCGTAGCGGTGGTTGCTCGCGGCCTCAAAGATGGGGTTGAGGTAGATGGCCGTAAAGCCCAGCTCCGCGATGCGGGGCAGGTCATTTTGGATGCCCTTGAGCGAGCCGCCGTAGAAGTCCCAGGTCTTGATGGAGCCGTCCTCGGCGCGCTCGTATACGGGCGGCTCGTTCCAGTCCTCGATCATGCGGCGCTGGATTCCGTTGCGCGGTTTTTCGACTTCGGCCAGCGTGCGCTCGCGCCAGTTTTCGTCGCGGGCATAGCGGTCGGGGAAGATCTGGTACACCATGCCGCGCTCGTACCAGGCGGGGCGGTTGTCGCGGTGCTTATAGACGGTGATCTGGAACGAAGGTACCTCGGCGTAGTCGTAGGTTACGCCTTCGCCGCCGGTGCGGCCCTGCGGTGCGCCCAGGCGAACCTCGGGCTGGCCCTCGATATTGCAGATAAAGCTGTACCAGATAAGACAGGGCTCGGTACACTCAAGCTCTACGGAAAATATGCCGTCGCCCTCGTGCGTCATGGGATACAGAGACTCACCGATCTCATCTACCCAGGTACGCAACGTAAGCGTTGCCTGGTTGGGATCGGCATCCTCCAAAATCACGGAGAGCGAAAGGGTAGTTCCTGTGGTCACAGCGCCAAACGGAGTGCGAAACTGCGGCAGACGGCTGTTGTGAATCAATCTCATAGTACGGTCCAGTTCAATAGAATCACGGCCTGCGGGCCATGGCTTTACGCACAAGTTGTAAGTATATCTTTTGTACACAGGCTGTATAAACAACATCCGTTTACCATCGGCGAACGGTTGTCCTAGAAAATCGTTTTACCAATACCTACAGAGAAGGGGCGCCCGGTTGGAGCGCCCCTTGCTTAGGGTTTGATGAGGTTTTGGATCGTCTGTGGGCTAGCGACGCTTGCGGGTGGCCGTTGCCTTGCGGACGGAGGTCTTCTTGGTCGGAGCCTTTTCCTCGGTCGCGACGACGGGGGAGACCGGGGCCTTCTTGGCGGGCTCGGCCTTTGCCGTAGCCTTCGGAGCGGTCTTGACCTCAGCGGCCTTTGGTGCCGGCTTGGCCTTTACTGCAGGCTTGGCCTCGGCCTTAGCCTCTGCCTTGGGAGTTGCGGCCTTTGCCGTGGACTTCTTGGCCGTCGTCGTTGCGCGCTTGCGCGTGGTGGTCTTGGCGGTCGGCTTGGCCTCGACAGCTGCCTCGGCCTTGGGCTCGGCGGCTGTCTCCTCGACCTTGACGGCGGGCTTTGCGGCAGCCTTCGGAGCGGCCTTTGTCACAGTAGCCTTGGCGGCCGTCGACTTCGTTGCCGTGGTCTTCTTGGCAGCTGTTGCCTTCTTGGCGGTCGTGGTCGTCTTCTTGGCAGCGGTCTTTGCCGGAGCCTTGGCGGACGGCTTGACCTCTGCGACCTCGGCCTTTACCTCAGGAGCGGCCTCGACCTCGGCGGTCTTCTTGGCAGCGGCGGTCGTGCGCTTGCGCGTGGTCGTTGCCTTGGCAGTAGTTGCCTTGGCAGCGGTGGCCTTGCTCGCAGCGGTCTTCGTGGTCGTGGTCTTCTTAGCCGTCGTCTTGCGGGTCGCGGTCTTCTTAGCTACGGGCTTTACAGCAGGCTTGACCTCGACCTCTGCCTTGTGAGCAACCTCAGCCTTCACCTCAGGCTCGGCCTTTGCTGGCTCAGCCTCAACCGGCTTCTCTTCGGCCTTGGGCTCCTCAGCGGCCACCGGCTCAGCAACAGCCTCAGGCTCGTCGACAACAGCCGCCGGCCTCTCAATCTCCGGATGCATAAAGAAGTACAGGTCCAGATACTTGTCGGCCGAGCGCGTCCAGCTAAAGTCCTGGCTCATGGCCTGCGTTACCAGCTGGTTCCAGGCGTCGCGGTTATCCCAGAACAGACGCGCCGCGCGGAACACGGCGTCGCCCATCTCGTCGCCGTTAAAGTTACTAAACGAGAATCCCGTGCCCTCGCCGGTAAACTCGTTATACGGAATCACAGTGTCCTTCAGACCACCGGTCTCGCGCACGATAGGCAGGGTGCCGTAGCGCATGGCAATGATCTGCGACAGGCCGCAGGGCTCAAACTTCGACGGCATCAGGAACATGTCGGCGCCAGCATACATGCGCTGCGACAGCGCAGGATCGAACTCGATGCGCGCGGCCATGGTGCCGGGGTACTTGTCCTGGAAGTAGCGCAGGCCGTCCTCGTAGTCGCGGTCGCCGGTGCCCAGCACCGCCACCTGCACGCCGCCGGCCAGAATGCGGTCGAGCGCGTACATGACCAGGTCCATGCCCTTCTGGCGCGTCAGGCGCGTGACCATCACCATGAGCGGACGGTCGTCGCGAACCTCGAGCCCCAGCTCTTCCTGCAGCTTGGCCTTGCACACGGCCTTGCCGGAACGGTCGTCAACCGTGTAGTTGGCGGCAATGCGCTTGTCGGTCGCCGGGTCAAAGCCCGCCACGTCAATGCCGTTGAGGATGCCCTGCAGCGCATAGGAGCGCTCGCGCAGCACGCCGTCCAGGCCCTCGCCAAACTCGGGCGTCTGGATCTCGTTGGCATAGGTGGGGCTCACCGTGGTGATGGCATCGGCATAGCGCAGCGCGCCCAGCATGTAGTTGATGCTGCAGGCGTCGCAACGCAGCTGCGAGGCGGCCGCAGGAATATGCGCCACGCCCAGGATGTCTTCCATCACAGTGTCGCTAAACTGGCCCTGGAACGCCACGTTGTGGATCGAGAACACGGTCTTGACGCGGTCGTACAGCGGCAGGCCCTGGTAGAACTCGCGCAAGAACACGGGCGCCAGTGCCGTCTGCCAGTCATTGCAGTGCAGGATGTCACACTCAAAACCGGTCGGCAGGTGCTGCAGACTCTCGGTGATGGCCTTGGAGAAAAACGCGAAGCGCTCGCCGTCATCAAAGAAGCCGTACGGATAGTCGCGCGCAAAGTAGCGCTCGTTGTCGATGAACATATAGGTGACGCCGTCGTGCTCGAGCTTCTCGAGACCGCAGTACTCGTTGCGCCAGCCCAAGCTCACGTAAAAGTCGGAGAAGTGCTCCATCTGCGCCTTGTACTCGTCCTTGATGGTGGCGTACTTGGGCACCATCACGATAACTTCGGCGCCGGCGCGCACAAGCGCCGCGGGCAGCGAGCCCGCCACGTCGCCCAGGCCACCGGTCTTTACAAACGGTGCGCACTCGGCCGAGGCAAACACGATCTGCATCTTTTTGCTGGAATCTGCCATATTGTCTCCCATGTTGCAATTCGAGAATAGCCGCCTGGCGCTAACCGGGCGGCTATTCTACATGTCACGAGCGATGTTGCGGTGCCAACGTTAACGTACGATGGTGGTGTCGGAAGTTAACGGAGCCTTGCCCAGCACCAGGATGTTCTCGGGCGTGCCGCGAAGCTCGGTGTTGGTGGGGACCACGTTGTTCTTGTCCAGGATGGCGTTCTCAACGCGTGCGCCGCTCTTGATGATGCAGCTCTGGTTGATGATCGAGTTGGTCACCGAAGCTCCTTCCTCGACCACGACGCCGCGTGACAGGATTGAGTTGCGCACGGTGCCCTTGATGATGCAGCCGGCTGAGATGATCGAGTTGCACGCGTGGCTGCCGGTCGCATAGCGCGAAGGCGGCACGTCGTGAGCCTTGGTCAGGATCGGGCGCTCGGGATCGAAGAGCTGGTCGGCCACGGTCTGGTCGAGCAGGTCCATGCTGCGGCGATACAGCGACTTCTCGCTAAACACGCCCACGACCTCGCCCTTGTACTCGTAGCTGCACACGTCGATGTTGCCAAAGTCGCCCTGGAGTGCCTCGAGCAGGTCCAGATAGTCGGCGGCCTGGTAGTGGTCGATAATCTCGAGCAGCGTATCGCGGTTGACGATGCAGCAGTCCATAGAGGCGTTGTCGCCGTACACGACGCCGGCGCTCACGCCCGTCAGGCGGCCGTTCTCGTTAATCTCGAGCTTGGTCTCGTCATCGACGTTGCGCGTGGCCTTGCAGTACACCACGGTCATCTGGGCACCGGAGTTCTCGTGCGCCTCGATGATGGTGTTGAGGTCCATGTTAAAGATGATGTTGGTGCCCATCATCACAACATAGGGCATGTCCGAGCGCTGGAACAGCGTCTTGTTGGAGATGATGTCGCGCAACAGGAAGCGCATGCCGCCCTTGGTGGTGCCATACGCGTTGCCGGGCACCATGAACAGGCCGCCTTTCTTGCGGTCCAGGCCCCAGTCCTTGCCCGAGCCCACGTGGTCGATCAGCGAGCGGTAGTTGCCCGGCATGACGACGCCGACGGTCTTGATGCCGGCGTTCATCATGTTGGACAGCGGAAAGTCGATCAGGCGGTAGCGGCCCAAAAACGGAACGGATGCGATGGGACGGTCCTTGAGCAGCACGCTGCCGTAGGTCGAAGAGTAGTTAGCGGTGATATAACCGATGGCCTTGCGATTGATCATCGGATCATTCCCCCTTCCCGATAACGACGTCATTTCCAACGACGGCCGTATCCTTGGTGGTATCGACAGAGCCGAGCTTCACGCCCTCTTCGACCGTGGAGTTCTCGCCCAAAATAGCGCGGCAGATGTGCGCGCCGCTCTTAACGTGCGCACCCGGCAGCAGCACGGAGTCCTCGACCACGGCGCGCTCCTCGATGATGACATCGGTCGAAAGGATCGAGTGGCGAGCGGTGCCGTAGATCTTGCAGCCGTTGGAGACCAGGCAGTCGTCCAGGCGGCCGTCAGGGCCAATGTAGTGCGGCGGACGCGTGGTGATGTTGGACATGATGGGGAAGTTCTTGTCGAACAGATCGAACTCGGGGTTGTTACCCAGCAAGTCCATCGAGGTCTCATGGAAGCTGGCGATGGTGCCGACGTCCTTCCAGAAGCCGTGGAACTCGTAGCTGTACAGGCGCTTGTTCTCACCGAGCAGCTTGGGGATGATGTCCTTGCCAAAGTCGTGGCTCGAGCGCTGGTCCAGAGCGTCCTCCTCGAGCGCCTCGATCAGCACGTCGGCCGAGAAGATGTAGATGCCCATGGACGCGAGGTTCGAATCGGGCTTCTCGGGCTTCTCGGTGAACTTGGTGATGCGGCCGTCTTCGGGGTCGGTGGTCAGGATGCCAAAGCGGCTGGCTTCCTCCCACGGCACGGGCATAACGCTCACCGTGAGGTCGGCGTTGTTCTCAATGTGCGTCTTAAGCATCTTGCGGTAGTCCATGCGATACAGGTGATCGCCCGAAAGAATCAGGACGTACTTGGGGTCGTTGGCCTTGATGTAGTCGAGGTTCTGCGTAATGGCGTCGGCCGTGCCCGCATACCAGGCGCCGCCGGTCTGCGTCTCGTACGGCGGCAGGATCGACACGCCGCCATCGCGGCTGTCCAGATCCCAAGCCTCGCCGGATCCCACGTAGGCATGCAGCAGGTAGGGACGGTACTGCGTCAGAACGCCCACCGTGTCGATGCCCGAGTTGGAGCAGTTGGACAGCGAAAAGTCGATAATGCGGAACTTGCCACCAAAGCTAACCGCCGGCTTGGCGATCTTTTGGGTGAGTGCCCCCAATCGGCTGCCCTGTCCTCCTGCGAGGAGCATCGCGATGCATTCTTTCTTACTCATCGATTTCTCCTTCTGTCATCGATGTTCCTAAACCCATTAGCGACGGACGCGGCGCTCGGTCGCGCCCGTCGAGTAATGCCGTGCGGCAAAGGGAGCTCGCGGCCTTTACGCGTGCCAGATCTCGTCGCGATACTCGCGAATGGTGCGGTCGGACGAGAACCAGCCACTCGAGGCGGTGTTGAGCAGGGCCTTGCGGTTCCAGGTCTCCTGGTCGCCGTAGCTGCCCGTGAGGTTCTCCCATGCATCCACGTAGCTACGGAAGTCAGCCATGACTAGGTCGGGGTCGTTGTTGTTCATGAGCTCGTTGTAGATGCTCTCGAAGTTGCCCGAAAGACCCGCAAACGTGTTGTCCTTGAGCTCGTCCATCACGCGGCCCAGACGCTCGCGGTCGCCGTTGAGGGTATCCCACGCAAAGTAGCTGTTGGATGCCCAAAGCTGCTCGACCTCGGGGGCGGTCAGGCCAAAGATGGCCTCGTTCTCGCGGCCGGCCAGATCGGCGATCTCGATGTTGGCGCCGTCAAGGGTACCCAGCGTAATGGCGCCGTTCATCATGAGCTTCATGTTGGACGTGCCCGAGGCCTCCTTGCCGGCCGTGGAGATCTGCTCCGAGATCTCGGCGGCGGGGTAGATGAGCTGGGCGTTGCTCACGCGGAAGTTGGGGATAAAGCAGACCTTCATGACCTCGTTGACGCGCGGGTCGTTGTTGATGACGTCAGCCACGGAGTTAATGAGGCGGATGGTCTCCTTGGCGAAGGTGTAGCTCGAGGCAGCCTTGCCGCTAAAGATGAAGGTCGTCGGCGTCACGTGGAAGTTAGGATTGGCGATGCGACGGTTGTAGATGTCCATCACCTTCATGATGTTCATGAGCTGGCGCTTGTAGGCGTGGAAGCGCTTAACCTGAACATCGAAGACGGTGTTGGGGTCAATAACCAGACCGGTCTCGGCCTTGACGTAGGCGGCCAGACGCTCCTTGTTGGCGCGCTTGGAGGCACCCACGGCCTTCAGGAACTCGGTGTCGTTCTGGAACTCTTTGAGCTTCTCCAGCTCAAAGGCGTCCTTGAGCCAGCCATCGCCAATGGCCTCGGTCACGAGCTTGGCGTAGGTGGGGTTGGCCTCGGCAAAGAAGCGACGGTGCGAGATGCCGTTGGTCTTGTTGTTGAACTTCTCGGGCGTCAGGGCATAGAAGTCCTTGAGCACGATGTTTTTGATGATGTCAGAGTGGATCTTGGCCACGCCGTTGACACTGTGGCTGCAGATCACAGACAGGTTGGCCATGCGAATCTCGCCGTCCCACAGGATGGCGGTCTGGCGCAGACGCTCCTGCCAGCCCTCCTGCGTTGTGTCGAACGACTCGTGCCAACGACGGCTGATCTCGTCGATGATCTGGTACACGCGGGGGAGGAGCTTGGAGAACGTGCCGATGGGCCACTTCTCCAGAGCCTCGGGCAGGATGGTGTGGTTGGTGTAGCTCACGACCTGCGTCACGATGTTCCAGGCGTCGTCCCACTCGAGCTTCTTCTCGTCGATGAGGATGCGCATGAGCTCGGGGCCGCACATGGCGGGGTGCGTGTCGTTGGTGTGGATGGCCACAAACTGCGGCAGCAGCTCCCAGTTCTCACCGTGCTCCTTCTCAAAGGTGTCGAGCAGGCTGTAGATGCCGGCCGAGACAAACAGGTACTCCTGCTTCAGGCGCAGCAGACGGCCGTGCTCGCCGGCGTCGTTGGGGTAGAGGATGGCGCTGATGGCCTCGGCCTCGGCGCGCTCGGCGTCGGCCAGGGCGTAGTCGCCGCGGTTGAAGGCCTCCAGATCGAAGTGCTCCTCGACCGGCTCGGCGGCCCAGACGCGCAGCTTGTTGACGGTCTCGCCGGCATAGCCCACGACGGGGATGTCATAAGGGACAGCCAGGATGTCCTGCGTGTCCACCGTGCGGTAGAACGTGCGGCCGTTCTCCTCAAAGCCCTCAACATGGCCACCAAACTTGATGGTCACGGCCTTGTCCTGACGACGGACCTCCCAGGGATAGCCGTGGGTGAGCCACTCGTCGGTGGCCTCGACCTGGCTGCCGTTGACAATCTCCTGCTTAAACAGGCCGTAGCGGTAGCGCATGCCGTTGCCGTAGCCGGCAATGCCCTCGGCTGCCATGGAATCCAGGAAGCACGCGGCCAGACGACCCAGGCCACCGTTGCCCAGGGCCGGATCGGGCTCCTGGTTCTCGATGACGGACAGGTCAAAGCCCATGTCGTCGAGCGCCTCGGCGACCATGTCGCGCACGCCAAAGTTGAGCAGGTAGTTGTCGAGCAGGCGGCCGATCAAAAACTCGATCGAGAAGTAGTACACGCGCTTTTTGCCCTCGGCGGTGACGCGGGCGTCACTCTTGGTGGCAACGGTGCGCGCCTTCTCGGCCACGAGCTTGGCCAGGGCGTTAAAGCGGTCGAGGTCGCTGGCGGCCTCGACGCTCTTACCGCTGATGCTCATGACGGCATCGCGATAGAGCTCGGTAAACTCCTGCTTGTTGTCGAAGATCTTATTCATACGTTCCTTTCCCCCGGGGATGTTTCTCCCGGAACGGTTATGACTTGTATCCTACGCCTCGTCGGGGCGGGTAATTACAGCTGTAACGGTTTTGTTACGCATCCTTGGCAGACGGCTTAACAGAAGCAGACTTGGCCTTGGTAGCGGCCTTTTTGGCAGCCGGTTTCTTGGCTGCGGCCTTAGCAGCGGGCTTTGCGGCAGCCTTGGCCTTGGCCTTGGTCGTCGTAGCCTTGGCCTTAGCCGGAGCCTTCTTAGCAGCCGCAGGCTTGGGCTTCACCGAAGACATGCGCTTTTTGGGCGCAGCCTTGGGCTCCTCGACCACGGGCGGCTTATAGCTGCTGGGACCGCGGCGCTTAAGCACCACACCTGCCAGACCGGGTACCTTAATCTCGATGGAGTCCATCTGCCCGTTCCAGGGATAGGGCTCGCTCGAGCAGGTGTAGGGCTCCTCGCCGGCGTATCCGCTGCCACCGAACTCGGGACGGTCGGAATCGAAGATGACCTCCCAGTCACCCTCGCGCGGCACGCCCACGCGGAAGCTCTCGTAGCTCGCCGGGTCAAAGTTGATCAGGATCACCAGGTCGTCGTCGACGTCCTCGCCCTGGCGCACAAAGCTCACGATGGACTGCTTGGAGTTGTCCGCATCGATCCAGGTAAAGCCGTCGTCGGTGTAGCCGCGCTCGTACAGGGCGGGCTCGGCGGTGTACAGGTGGTTGAGCGCCTTGATAAACGACTGATGATGCTTGTGGGTCTCGTACTCCTCGGTCAGGAACCACTGGATGGACTCGTAGTAGCGCCACTCAATAAACTGGCCGATCTCGTTGCCCATAAAGTTGAGCTTGGCACCGGGATGCGTCATCTGGTAGAAGGCCAGCGTGCGCAGGCCGGCAAATTGGCGCCACCAGTCGCCCGGCATGCGGCCGATCAGCGAGCACTTGCCGTGTACGACCTCGTCGTGGCTCAGCGGGCAGATGAAGTTCTCGGTAAAGGCGTACATGATGGAGAACGTGAGCAGCCCGTGGTTGCCGGGGCGCCACGGAAAATCGGTCTGCATGTAGTGCAGGGTGTCGTTCATCCAACCCATGTCCCACTTGTAGTGGAAGCCCAGGCCGCCGTCCTGCGGCGGATAGGTCACGAGCGGCCACGCGGTGGACTCCTCGGCCATCATCATCACGTCGGGGTAGTGTGCTTCAACGGCGCAGTTGACCTGACGGATAAACGCGCTGGCGTCCAGGTCCTCCTCAGTTCCGTACTTGTTGAACTTCTTTTGGCCGGGATCGTCGATGCCAAAGTTGAGGTACAGCATGCTGGACACGCCGTCCATGCGAATGCCGTCCACGTGGAAGTTCTCCAGCCAATACAGCACGTTAGAGACCAGGAAGGAGCGGACCTCGCCGCGGGCGAAATCGAACTTGTGCGTGCCCCAGTTGGGGTGAATCTCGTGCTCAAACAGCATGTGGCCGTTAAAGGTGGCAAGGCCGTGGGAGTCGGCGCAAAAACCGCCGGGCACCCAGTCCATGATCACGCCAATACCCGCCTCGTGGCATGCATCGATAAAGTGCATGAGCTGCTGCGGGTTGCCGTAGCGCGACGTGGCGGCGTAGTAACCGGTCGTCTGATAGCCCCAGGAGCCATCGAAGGGATGCTCCATAAGCGGCATGACCTCGATATGCGTGTAGCCCATGTCGCGCACGTAGTCCACGAGCTCCACCGATAGGTCGTCGTAGGTGTAAAACTCGCCGCGCTGCGCGGGGAAGGGATCCATGGGGCCAGGGTAGTTGCCAAACTCGTCCGGCTCGCCCTGCGGCGCGTCGCCGTGGCGCTTCCACGAGCCAATATGCACCTCGTAGATGTTCAGCGGCTGCGACATGTGGTTGTGGCTGGCGCGACGCTTGAGCCACGCGGTGTCGTCCCACTTATAGCCATCGAGGGTCCACAGCACGCTCGCGGTACCCGGAGGGCACTCGGCCTTAAAAGCATACGGATCGGCCTTATAGAGCTTTTCGCCCTCGTTGGTCTCGATGAGGTATTTATAGAGCTGGCCCTGCTCGGCGCCAGGAATAAAGCCTTCCCAGATAGCGCTCGTATGCACGGGCACCAGCGGGTTGGCTTCCTCATCCCAATTATTAAATTCGCCAATGACGTGAACGCTCTTTACGTCGGGCGCCCAAACGCAAAAGCGCCAGCCGCGCGTACGGTTCTGCGTGTCGGGGTGTGCGCCCATCTTTTCCCAGCTGCGCTCCCACATGCCAATGCCAAACAGATAGACATCGTCCTTGCTGAGCTCCGGTGCGTGCGGGGCGGCTTTACGGGTAGCAGGCTTTTTGGTTGCTGGCTTTAGCTTTGTATCGCTCACGTTTGATCCCATCATGACGCGGCAGCGTGTTGCCTTGGTGACTAGATGCGAAAGGTCCAAGGCTGCACGAATCGAAGGGACGGCGATAGTTCTATGATTCGTTCCACCTCGCGTGCTCGGTGGAACTTTCGGCACGAAATACGATAACACCTGTTCGTTACTTTTATGGAGAAAAGTGGATTTGCGGCGGTGTTAAATCGGCGAGCGCCATGTTTAGACCACTGGCAGAATTGCGATGGTAAAACTCTTGACAGTTTTACCAAATAGGGTTTCTAGACTATTTGGTTGACCTTTGGTAAAACGTTTTTAGCAGGTTGTTTACCATTTGACATCGAAAGGTTCGTTTATGTCCCAGACCGCCGCCCACAATGTCGCTTTTATTTTCGATTGCGATGGCACGCTGGTAAATAGCACCCCCGTTTGGGCCTATGCCCAGCCCGAGTTATTGCACCGCCACGGGATTGACGTGACCGTGGATGACTTTGCCCAATTTGAGCACCTGTCGCTGGAGGACGAGTGCCAGGCTTACCACGATACGTGGGGCATTGGCGCGAATGGCGAGGAGCTGTATCGCGAGCTGGGCGAGATTTTGATTAATGGGTACTCCAAGGTACCGCCGCGTGAGGGGCTCCTGGCATTTTTGGAGCAGGCGAAGGCGGCGGGCATCGCCATGTGCGTGGCTACGTCCACGCCGGCCGAGCTGGTGCAGTCCGCGCTCGCTGGAGCCGGGCTCGATGCCTACATGGAGTTTGTGACCACCACGGGTGAGGCGGGACGCTCCAAGCAGTTCCCCGACGTATACGAGCTGGCGCTGCGCCGTCTGGAGGAGCACCATGGGCATCAGTTTGAGCGCGCATGGGTGTTTGAGGACGCCGTCTTTGGCCTAAAGAGTTCTGGCGCCGCCGGCTT
>URKC01000063.1:0-12305 GCA_900548295.1 uncultured Collinsella sp. | reverse complement strand
CACGTGCTCGTTGACGGGGTCACGGCAGATCAGAACGGCGCACGCGTGCACGCCCTCGCCACGGGTGAGACCCTCGATCGAGAGCGCCGTGTCGATGATGCGACGGGCGTCGTCGTCCTTTTTATAGGCCTCGGCAAAATCGGGGTTAAACAGATCCTCTTTGCCGGGTTGTTTGTCGAGCACCTGCTTGAGCTTGACCTTGGGGTCGCTCGAGACCATCTTGGACAGACGCTGGCCCATGTAGACCGGGTAGTCCAGGACGCGAGCGGCGTCGTTGATGGCCTGCTTGGCCTTAATGGTCGAGTAGGTGATGACGTGGGTGACCTTCTCGGGGCCGTAGAGCTGGCGAACGTGCTCCACGACCTCGAGGCGCCGCTCATCGTCGAAGTCCATATCGATATCGGGCATCTCGGTACGCTGCGGGGACAGGAACCTCTCGAACATCAGGCCGTTCTCGAGCGGATCGAACGCGGTGATGTTCATGGCGTAGGCGACGATAGCGCCGGCAGCCGAACCACGGCCGGGGCCGACGCCGATGCCGTTGTCCTTGGCCCATTGCACGTACTCGGCGACGATCAAAAAGTAGGCGGCAAAGCCCTTGTCGCAAATGACCTTGTATTCGTACTCAAAGCGCTCTTTGATGTTGACGCCACCGATCTCGCGCGTGGCCCAGTCGTCGCCGTAGTGCTGGCGCAGGCCCTTCTCGCACTCGCGGCGGAACTGACTCTCGTGCGTCTCGCCGGGGTCGAGCAACGGGAAGCGCGGCAGGATGATGGAGTCCCAGTCCAGCTCGACGTAGCACTTGTCGGCGATCTCGAGCGTGTTGTCGCAGGCCTCGGGGCAATACGGGAACATCGCCCGCATCTCCTCCTCGGTCTTCATGTAAAACTCCGAGCCAGTCATGCGCATGCGGTTGGGGTCGTCGACCTTGGCGTTCATGCCGATGCACATGATGACGTCCTGCACGGGAGCGTCCTCGCGGCGCAGGTAGTGGAAGTCGTTGGTGGCGATGACCTTGACGCCTACCTGCTTGGCGATGTCGATGAGCGTGCGGTCCATCTGCTCATCGGTCAGGCCGTTGTCGGTGGTGATGCCGTGTTCCTGGATCTCGATATAAAAGTCGCCAGGTTCGAAGGTATCACGGAAGGTCTCGGCCCACTTGATGGCGCCCTCCATGTCACCGCGGTCGATGTATTTGGGAATGATGCCCGCGATGCAGGCGCTGGTGCAGATCATGCCCTTGGCGTGGCGGCGCAGGTTGTCGAGCGTCACGCGGGGCTTGTAGTAAAAGCCCTGCACGGCTGCCTCGGAGACCGTCTGCATCAGGTTGACGTAGCCCTCCTGGTCCTTGGCCAGAAGGATCATGTGGTAGAGCTCGGGCTTATGGTCGCGAGCAAGGGTCTCGTCCGGCGTAAAGTAGACCTCGCAGCCAAAGATGGGCTTGATGACCAGAGGCGGCTTGAGCTCGTCGATGTTGCCCTTCTCGTCCCACATGGCCATGTCCTTCACATACTGGGCATGCTCGCGCGGGTTTTCCTCGGGATCGGGCTCCACCAGCTCGTCGCGGCGATCCTTTTCCAAAAAGGCCTTGTCGTGACTCCAGGTTTTGTACTCAGGCGTGTTGTGGTTGACGGCGTCGCAGGCCAGCGCCAGGTCGGGCACGCCATACATGTAGCCGTGGTCGGTAATGGCGACGGCGGGCATGCCCAGCTCTACGGCGCGATTGACCATATCCTGGATACGGGTTGCGCCGTCGAGCATGGAGAAAACAGTGTGATTGTGCAGATGGACGAATGCCATGTGATGAGCTCCGATGCGGGTTCGTGTTCTGACTGAACGATTTTACCCCACGGCACGGACAGCACCCGAACCTAGCCAAACCCACACGGCTCCTATTGAGTTGCGATGAAATACGGACTGTTTGGCGGCTTTTTTGGCCAAAACAGTCCGTATTCCACCGCAGGTTGTTGAGGGTTAGAGGTTGTAGGTGACCACCTGGGGCTCGCAGGGGTTGGCGGGATCGGCCTGCTCCACGCGGACGAACTTGACGGTCACGGCCTCAAAGCCCGCCTTGTGCAGAACATCGGCGTAGACGCGCGCCTGCAGGGCGTGCTTCTCCCGCAGCTGTTCCGGCGTCTCGTCCGGCGTGCCGCCCGTCTTGTAGTCGATGACCAGCGCGCGTGACGAATCCGCCGGGTTCGTCGCCAAAGCGTCGATGGCGCCCTCGGCATAGGCACCGTAGCGGGCGATGTCCTCGTCTTCGCAACCCAGCGAGAAGAACGGCACCTCGGCGCGAACGCACGGCCACGCGAGCAGGTCGGCACGAACAGCCGACTTGAGCCAGCGGTCCAGGGCAACGTCGAAGCGCTCGCGCTGCTCCGGCGTCAAGCGCCACAGACGCGCCAGCGCTTCGGCGCGCGCGGTGGGCAGTGCATCGGCACCCATCTCGATGAGCCACTGGCATGCGGCGTGGAAGGCCGAACCCAAGGCCATGGGATTGCCGGCGGGCTCGACAGCAGCCACGTCCGCATCGGCCATCTCCGAGCCATCCGACTCGGCATCATCGCCCGCCTCGTCCATGGGAACACGAACCTCGGCGGCACGATCTTCCGTCTCGGCATGGAGCGCCGCGGCGATTGACGAGTAGCTATACGAGTCACGCGCCGGGAACGGACAGGCGCCCATGCGCACGCCCACCGCCTGGGGATACACGAGCTCAAACGCATCGGGCTCGGGGTCGGCAGGACCGGGAACGGCGGCGCGGGCATCTGCACCGGCACCCTCCGGCTCCGCATCGCCGCAGACAAGCCTGCCCTCGGCATCCAGCGAAGCGTTGGCCTCAAACGCCTGCTCGCCAAAGGAAAAGTCCGCCAGCGAGATGAGCTCGTAGTCGCCCGGCTGGGAGTTGTCGAACACCAGGTGGTCGGCATCGAGCTGCGGCATGTCCAGACTGTCGGTCGGCAGGATGCGGCGCAGCACGTCGTAGGTCAGATCCATCTCGACATCGAAGGTCGGCGCACACACCTTGCCGCGGCTCACGCCGGCATCCATCGCCAGAATGACCAGCTCTCGCGCACGCGTCATGGCGACATAGAGTAACCGAGCCCGCTCCTCGAGCGAAAGCTGCAGGTCGTCGTTGCGCAGGCGAACGAATGCCTCGGCGGGAGAACCCGTCGCGCAGACGTCCTCCATGAGCTCCGGCGGCAACCATAGCGACGTGCCCTTGCCCTTAAACGCATGCTCAAACTGCTTTTTGACGTCATCGCCCTTCACGAACGTACCGTCCGCGAGTTTAACGCCGTCGAAGCGTGCCGGCAGCGCCACGACCTGCGCCCCGCCGTCGACGCGACCCATCTGCGCCGCACCGGACGACTTGCGCACGCCAAAGCACTCGGCAACTGCAACGACCGGATACTCCAGGCCCTTGGACGCATGCACGGTCATGATGCGCACCGCGCCGTCGCCCTCCTCGTTGAGGGCGCCTGGGGCCTCCTTGCCCGCCAAGAAGCGGTCGAAGGCAAGCGCAATGGAACGCGGCGAGTTACCGAACTCGGCCTCCGCCTCGGCCACGGCATCGAGCGCCTTAAGCACGTTGGCGGCAATGGCCCTGCCCTCGGGACCACGCTGTGCCAGACGCACAAACCAGCCGGAGGCGTTGACAGTATCGCGCGCGATGGCGGCGAACGAATCGCGCCCCACACGGCGAAGCGCATACCGCAGCACCTCGCGGGCGCGCGTCACGAGCGGCAAGTCTTGCAAACCCGGCACATCGGAATCGCTCATGATGCCCGCATCGATGTTGCGGCGCGAGGTCTCCCCCGTCTGGTCGTCCAGTTTGGTCGCCAGCGCCAGGAACTCCTGGGCGCCGAGCGCAAACATCGGCGAGGCGAGCAGCGGCATAAGGCCCTGCGCCGTATCGGCCGGATTGGCGAGTGCGCAGACCAGGGCACGCACCGTCTGCACCTCAGCTGCCTGGGCAAAGACCGAGCCGCCTGCGATCACGCAGTCGAGCTCTTGGTCGCGGAAGGCCTGCGCATAGACATCGGCGTTGGTCATGCGGCCCAGCAGCAGGACCATGCTGCCCTGGGGCTGGCCCGCTTTAACGAGTGCTTGGAATCGCTCCGCAATCGCGCGAGCTTTCGCCTGCGTTCGCTCCTGCGTACTGCCACCGGCAACGAAGATCGCCTGGCGGCGCGATGTCTTCGCCTTGAGCTTGTCCTCGCGTTCGTCGCTCGGTTCAAGATCCAAGAACCCCTGCATCAAACCACCGGTGTCGCCGTCAAAGACGCGCGCCACATAGCGCAGCACCTCGTCGTGGCTGCGGAAGTTGCGTACAAGCTTGACGAGCTCGCCGGCGGGGGCATCGGACGTGGCGACCGTCTCGGACGCCGTCGTCGAACCCACCTTGCGCTCCTGGCGACGGAACACCTCGACCTCGGCACCACGGAAGCGGTAGATCGACTGCTGCGCATCGCCTACGGTGCACAGTGCGCGCTCCCCCGCGCCCGTCAGGTAACGGATCAAATCGACCTGCATCTGGTCGGTATCCTGGAACTCATCGATCATGACCATCTTAAAGCGACCCTCATAGGCCGCTCGGATGGCGGGATAATCGCGCAGCGCCTCGTACGCCATGCGCAGCAGGTCGTTGTTATCAAGCGCGGACTGGTCAGCCTTGAGCGCGCGGTATTCCGCCTCCACAGCACGAGCAAGCCCCACCAGCGCATCGAGCGCCGGACCGCCGCAGGCAAGCACGATATTGATAAATGCATCGGCGGCCTCGGCCTTGAGCAGCTCCACCTGCTCCTTAGGAAACGCCTTGCTCGCCCGAGGCATGCTGCACGACATCATGAGTCGCGCCACATCCTCCATGGTTTTGCCGCTCGCCTCAAACGCGTCGATGGCATCGAGTGCCACCTGCGCTTTCTCGGTCGCGGCCTTGCTTGCGCCCAGCGCCGCACGATAGGCATCGGCGAGTGCCGAGGTATCGGCCTGGCCGCGCGCCACGCACACGTCGTCCATACCGCCCGGCAGCTGGCTCGAGAGCTCCAGCAGCTCACGCACCAGGCCCTTGATGGTGGTGCCGGCGCCAAAGAGGCCGCCCTCGCCTGCCATGGGATACCAGGCGTAGAGGCTTTTAAGCGAAGCGGCGAGCTCGGGGGCGGCATCGGGTGCCGCCGCTCGGGCCAGCACATGCTCAACAGCCTGATCCATAAGCTCATCGGTATCGGTAAGCACCGCGAACTCGGGATCGATGCCCAGCTCCAACGCATGCGCGCGCAGGATGCGCGAACACATGCCGTGAATGGTCGAGATCCAAGCGTCGTCGACGGTCAGGGCCTCCTCGTCCATACCCTCTTCGATAAGCGCGCGACGCACGCGGTCGCGAATCTCGGCCGCGGCATCTTTGGTAAAGGTAATGGCGAGTACCTGATCCAGATGCTCGACAAACGGACCGGATTCGGGCGAGAGCGCATAGACGATGCGGCGCGTGAGGGTAAAGGTCTTGCCCGAGCCGGCACCTGCCGAGACAAACAGCGGGCGGTCGAGCGTTTTGACGACTTGCAGTTGTTGCGGCATCAAAGTCGAAAGATCCATGGTCTACACGTCCCTCCTTACAAACGTTCCTTCGTGGTTATACGAGCAGCGCGCATGCGCGGCCTGAGCCGACGTCGGGTCGACGGCGGCAACGTTGCCTGCCTCGAGCTCGCGCAGACGCTCGGCAATGCCGGTCTCCACGCGATCGAGCAGCGCATCGAAGTCCATGTTGCCGCCCTCGCCGGGAAAGCCCTTCTTAAGGCCTGGGATGCGGCCGTCGCCGCGCTCTTCCTCAAGCAACTCGGCGCTCGCCGCACCGCGCAGCGCGGGCTTGCCGCCCTTGGTCGAAAAATAGAGCGCGGCGCGGGTATCCAGATCCAGCGCCCGACGCATGGCCTGCGCGTAGATGAGTGTCTGGGTATGGGGCGGCATCCAGCGCGGGTCGTCGATGGGGGCCTCGCCCGACTCCTCGTCGCGCACCGTGGGGTCGGCGAGCTTAAACTCCTCGACACCCGAACGATGCTTATAGTCGATTACCACGGCGCGATTCTCGACATCCACATCAACGCGGTCGATGCGCCCGCCAAGCGGCCAACCGGCATACTCGACCTGGAGCTCGTTGAACGCAAACTCCAGGTAGCGCGGCGCGAAGGGCGCGAGCGCCTCGGACTCGTAGGCAAGCACGCCCTCCAGCTGCGGCAAAATCTCGGCCACCTGGCGCTCCTCCACCGGGGAGAGCGGCACGAGCGGGCCCTCGGCACCGCGCTTGCCCGCATGCTCGGCCAAGGTCTCGTCAAAGACCTCGCGCAGCAGCTCCTTCGCGCGTGGCAGATTCATGGGTGTCACGCGCTCCATGCCCTCCTGGGGCAGACGGGCATGCAAGTGTTCCAGCACGTCGTGGACAAAGTTGCCCTTCTCCATATTGCCAAAGCCAGCGTCGATCGACTGGGGCTTCACGCGGTACGAGACGAACCAGCATAGCGGGCAGGTCGAATAGGCCTCGATCTGCGAGGCAGACGTCAGGCGCGGCACCAGCGGCGCATCCTCGCCCTCGCCATCGCGACGACGCAGGACCAAATACGGAATGGCTTCATCGCTCAGATGCTGAGGAGCTTCGCAGGTCACGCGCTCGCGCCTAAGACCTTCGCCTGCCGCGGGATCGAAGTCCCTTACGATATCGCCCTCACCCACGCACTTCGCCTTGTCGGCGCCAACGGCCTTAGCGTCGTCAGCGGCCTTGTCGGCGTCAGCGGCCTTAGCATCGTTAGCGGCCTCGGCATGCGCCCGCAACTCGGTCCACACGGCCGCCGGATAGCACTCGCGCGCCTGACGATCGTGGGTCACACGGGCGAGCGTAACCGGACCACGCGACGCTTGTATCGCGCGGCCAAAGCGTGCGCGCAGCAAGGCCGCAGGCTCAAGCGTCACACCGCTGCGATCTAACTCTGCCGTCAGCGTTGCCAGCGGGCCCTCCTCATGTGAGAGCGGATAACTGTCCAGGTCGACGTCGGCAAACAGCACGGCATCGTAGCTGCCGGGGCGCAGGGCCGCCGCATCGGCAAGCGAAGCAAAGCGAACCTGGGCGCGTGGCGCACGGTCAACCTCGTAGGTCTCGTAATCGTAGGCGGCGCTACGCTTGTCCACCTTGGTGCGAATGTCATCGAGCACGGGCACGGTCGCGGCCTGCGACACGTCGAGCGCACGGGCGCCATTCATAAGGATGTCGATGACGTGGCGCAGCAGGGCCACCTCCGCCTGGCGACGGGCCTGACCGTCGAGACCGCCAAGTGCGCGATCGGGCAGTGCCTCGGCAACGGCAAGCATGGCCTTGAGCGCCGTCACGGGTTTGTCGCGCCACAGCGCCTGGAACACGTCCGAGATCACGCACGGCACGTTCTTAAACCAGTTCTCGTCGCTCGCCGCTTTACGCGCGCCCCTCACCTGGCCCTGCACGCTCTGCAGCAGGCTCTTGACGCCCGCAGTGGTCTTGCTGCGCGACAGTCGCATATTCTTGTCGAACGTGCGCGCGCTGGCGGCGTCGGCACCCGAAAGCGGGCTGTAAATCCAGTCGGTAAGCTCCGGAGCGGGCCACCACTCAGTCTTAGAAGCTGCCCCTTCGTCGGCGGCCTTCATACGCTCGATCAGGTTGGCGAGCGCCGTGAACTGCCTGCCCGCAATGGATTGGGAAAACGCCGTGAACTCGGCCGTCTCGGCAGCAACGTGGCGCGCCGCCAAACGAGCGGCAAGCTCGCCGAACAGCTGGGGTGCCCGGGCAGAAACAACGAGCACGCGTACGGGGTCGGCGGGTGTTGCAGCAACTTTATCGTCCTTGGACTCCTTGTGCGCTTTCACCAACTTATCGATGACGTCCGCATAAGCATGGGCACGGGCATGGGGGCCGGCGACCTCAATAAAGGCAGGCTGAGCAGCGGACTTGGAGGCAGTCTGGGGCGCGGCGGCGCCCTCCCCCAGCGGCGCGATCTCAAACAGCACACCGCGGACATCAAATGCCGCGGCAAGCTCCTCGCGCATCGCCGCTTGCTCGCGGGCAAGCAGCACGACAACCTCTCCCCCGTTGTTTGCCACGGCGGACAGCAGCTCGAGCAGGCTATACGTAAATGACGTGACGCCGCGCACGCAAACGGCGCGGGCGCACCCCGGCAGGTTGTCGGCCAAAGCGCCGGCCATAATGTCAGCCGCCTCGCAGGGCTCGACCATATCTCGACGGTCCAAACCGCGCGCATAGGCGCACAAAAGTTCAAACACGCGAGCCTCGGCGTCGCTTTTGGGCTTGGGCTTGCAAACGTTGTCGCAGCAACGCTCGGTGCCTGTCCCTGCCACACCCGGCAGCACATCGCGAGCCATACGCGCGAGCATACGCACCGTGCCCTGGCTGCGCGAAAGCGGCTGCAGGTCGGCGTCGTCGAGGCGCGCTACCATGTCCGAAAACAGCATCTGGCGCTGCAGGTTGTCGACGAAACCGCGCCCGTCGCCCAAAAGCTCCCAAAGCGAGCGAAGCCACGATGTAGGCGTCTTGTAGTCAATACCCAGCGAAACGCCGGCTTCCGCCGCATCATGACGGCACAGGTCGAGCTCGGCAAACGTTGGCGCCAGCAGCACGGCACGCCCGTGGCGGGCAATAAGGTCGGCAAGCAGCGCCGCCTCGGCATCGCTCAAATCCGCGCCGGCGTTGGTGGTATAGATTCGAACAGGCATGGTCCTCCACTCAAACCGTTCGCAATATTCAATGCTTCCATCCTACCCGCCCGCGCGGACAGATTTGCCCCACGCCAACAGATTTGACCCCTTGGAGACAGAGGAAAATGGATCACCGAGGAGGTCAGTCTAACCCAGTGATCCGTTTTCCTCCGTCCCCAAAGGATCAAAAAACCGCCCCCGAAGGGACGGTTCTGCGCAATTCGTTTGTTGCCGCTGGCCTACTCGCCATCCTCCAGCTTGATGAGGATCTTGCGATAGCCGCCGTACTCGCCGTTGAGTGCCTTGGACACGCGGCTCACCGTAGTGGACGAAGCGCCGGTGCGGGCCTGAACCTCAACATAAGGCTCGCCCTCATCCAGATAACGCGCAACCTGCAGACGTTGCGAAAGATCGCAGATCTCGCGCGGCGTGCAGATATCGGTCAAAAACGCCTGGATATCCTTCTCGTCATCCAAAAGACTAAATGCGTGGACCAGCTGCTTGACATCAGGCTTGTCAAACATGTTCTCGATATTCATCGATCACCGCCAAACCCGCCATAAGGCATCGAAGTTGATACTGACATCGGGCATCGTTCGCCCGTTCTATGCAATAGGGCAACGCCTGTGGCTTTTGCCCGTAGCAGTGTAGCACACCACCAAACTAAAGCGACAAGACTCTCTGCCAGCGGCGCGTTTTTCAGGACGAACGCCGTTTTGAAACCGAATGCGCACGTAAGCTCCACGAATATCTGAGACAATGGGCGGCCGAACAAGGCGGCACACCCGAGCGGCCGTCCAAGCCGCCGCAGCAAACCGCTTCACGCGACACCGACGCACCCTGCGCAAGAAAGGATTCACACCATGCGCTTTATGCTTAACTGGCTCTTTACCTCGATCGCCATCGCGATTGCCACGTTCCTCGTCCCCGGCATCCAGCCCTTCGGTTTTGCCGAGGCCTGGGTCTGTTTCGCCTTCGTGGGACTGTTCCTGAACATCGTCGATTCGCTCGTCAAGCCGTTTCTGACGGTTATCTCGCTGCCGCTCACGATCATTACGCTGGGTATTTTTCAGCTCGTAGTCAACAGCTTTATGCTCGAGCTGGCCAGCTATCTGTCGGTCAATCTGCTGGGCGCGGGTATCTCCATCGCCAGCTTTGGATCGGCCTTTATGGGCAGCATCCTGGTGTCCATCATGCGCAGCATCCTCGACAGCATCGCCGAGGGCTAAAACGGCCATTCCGGCCGCGCCCGTCTCAACAGCCCAAAACGAAGGCCGCCCATCACAAAAATGGGCGGCCTTCTTATTTGCCAAGTCTCAAAGGGCGAGAGAATCTGCCATTTCCACCCCGTCCCCAAATGGCAGGTGTGGGTTAGATGACGTAATCGTAGCCTTCGTTGGGAGCGACAAGTTGATCGAGCGTCACACCGTCGAGGTAGTCGTTGATAAGCTTGTCCAGGTTCTTCCACACGTCGAGCGTGGGGCACTCGTCAGAGCGCGAACAACCCTTGCAGTCGCCATCCAGGCAGGCGACCGGCGCCAGGCTGCCCTCGGTCAGGCGCAAGATCTCGCCCACCGTGTACTGCTCGGGCGGGCGCGTGAGCACATAGCCGCCGCCCTTGCCGCGCATGCCCGAGAGCATGTTGGCGCGCACGAGCGTAGCCAGAATATTCTCGAGGTACTTCTCCGAAATACCCTGACGCGCCGCAATCTCTTTAAGCGGGATACGGCCTGTCGCCTGGTGCTCGGCCAGGTCGACCATAACGCGCAGGGCATATCTGCCCTTTGTGGAAACCAACATATATATAGCTGCCTTTCGGTCTTTTAATTCGTAGAAATTCTAGCCGAAAAATTGGTTTTGAAAATACCTATTCCCGTCAAGATGGTTAATCGACTCGTAATAATCTTCTATTTCCTATTGCGTTACTAGGCTTTACTGTCTACTATGCTTGCCAACAGCAAAACGAACAACCTATAAGGTTTGTGGGTTTCGCTGCCACACACACCGTAAAACCACACGGTATCCAGTCATTTGAACACTTTGGAGGTTCACCATGAGCAATGTTTACACGTCCATCGATCAGCTTATCGGCCACACCCCGCTTCTGGAGCTCACCCACTTCGAGGCCGACGAGGACCTCAAGGCCCGTGTGCTCGTCAAATTGGAATACTTCAACCCCGCCGGGTCCGTCAAAGACCGCGTCGCCAAGAACATGATTGACGAGGCCGAGAAGGCCGGCAAGCTCGTGCGCGGTGGCGACTACACCATCATCGAGCCCACGAGCGGCAACACCGGCGTCGGCATCGCCTCGGTGGCGGCGGCCCGCGGCTACAAGGTGATCATCACTATGCCCGAGACCATGTCCGTCGAGCGCCGCAAGCTCATGCAGGCATACGGCGCACAGCTCGTGCTCACCGACGGCTCCAAGGGCATGAAGGGCGCTATCGCCAAGGCGGAGGAGCTGCAGAAGGAAACTCCCAACAGCATCATCGCCGGCCAGTTTGTGAACCCCGCGAACCCGGCCATTCACAAGGCCACGACCGGCCCCGAGATCTGGGACGACACCGACGGCAAGGTCGACATCTTCGTCGCCGGCGTCGGCACCGGCGGCACCGTGACCGGCGTGGGCGAGTTCCTCAAGGAGCAAAACCCCGAGATTCAGGTCGTCGCCGTCGAGCCCGCCACCTCCCCGGTGCTCTCTAAGGGCCAGGCCGGCCCGCACAAGATCCAGGGTATCGGTGCCGGCTTTGTGCCCGACGTCCTCGACACCCAGGTCTATGACGAGATCATCCCCGTCGAGAACGACGATGCCTTTGCCACCGGCCGCGCCGTGGGCCACAAGGAAGGCGTGCTCGTGGGCATTTCGTCCGGCGCCGCCGTCTGGGCCGCTCTGCAGCTGGCCAAGCGCCCCGAGAACGAAGGCAAGACCATCGTGGCGCTGCTCGCCGACACCGGCGAGCGCTACCTGTCCACGGCGCTCTTCCAGGACTAGAGCTTCTCGTTCTTAGAACGAGTCCAAGGCACGCCGGTCTCCCCTCTCTTCTGGCAGCCTGAGCTCATCCCAACAGGATGCCCCACGAGACGTCCGAACTTGCTACAATGTCTGCGGCGCGGAACCAGCCTCCCGCGCCGCTTTTCTTTTTTGGCCACATGCCACCAAGGAGAACCTCCTCATGCACAACAAGCGCGTGCTCGTCGCCATGAGCGGCGGCGTCGATTCCAGCGTGACCGCGTATCTGCTCAAAAGCCAGGGCTACGAATGTGTCGGCGCCACCATGCGCCTCACCTGCCCCGCACCCGACCCCGCCACGGGCATGAGTAAGGTCGACCGCGACATCGCCGACGCAGAGGCCGTCGCCGAGCGCATAGGCATTCCCCACCATGTGCTCGACTTGCAGCAAACCTTCGACCGTAACGTAATCGAGCGCTTTGTGAACGCCTACCAGGAGGGGCTGACGCCCAATCCGTGCATTATCTGCAACCGCCACATTAAGTTTGGCGCGCTGCTCGATGCGGCACTCGATATGGGCTGCGACTACATCGCCACAGGCCACTACGCAAAGACGAGC
>URKC01000062.1:0-12480 GCA_900548295.1 uncultured Collinsella sp. | reverse complement strand
AGGGGCAACAGGCTTAGAACAGGCCGGTGATGTTGCCGTCGCTGTCGACGTCGATGTTCTCAGCCGCGGGGACCTTGGGCAAGCCCGGCATGGTCAGAACACTGCCAGTCAATGCGACCACAAAGTGGGCACCGGCGGAAACCTTGAGCTCGCGCACCGTGATGCGGAAGTTCTCGGGAGCGCCCAGGGCCTTGGCGTTGTCGCTAAAGCTGTACTGCGTCTTGGCCACGCACACCGGCAGGTTGCCAAAGCCGTTCTCGCGCAGCTCGGCGAGCTGGCGCTTGGCGGCCGGCGTAAAGTCGACGCCGTCGGCGCGGTAGACCTTGGTGGCAATGGCCTCAAGAGCGTCGGCCACATCGGCGCCGTCCTCATAGGCAAACTTGAGCTCGCTCGGCTGCTCAATCAGACGCATGACCTCATCGGCAAGCTCGAGCGCGCCCTCGCCGCCCTTGGCCCAGACCTCGGAAAGCTTAACGTTGACGCCGAGCTTCTGACACTCGGACTCGATGAGCGCAAGCTCGGCCTCGGTGTCCGTCGGGAAGCGGTTGATGGCGACTACGCAGGGCAGACCATAAACGTTCTGGATGTTGTCGACGTGACGCAGCAGGTTGGGCATGCCGGCCTTGAGTGCCTCGAGGTTCTCCTCGTTGAGGTCGGCCTTGGCGACGCCACCGTTGTACTTCAGCGCACGAGCGGTCGCGACGACCACGACGGCGCTGGGGCGAACGCCCGTCATGCGGCACTTGATGTCGAGGAACTTCTCGGCACCCAGATCAGCACCGAAGCCGGCCTCGGTAATGGCGACATCGCCAAAGCGCATCGCCATACGCGTGGCCATGATGGAGTTGCAGCCGTGGGCAATATTGGCGAAGGGACCGCCGTGGACAAACGCGGGCGTACCCTCGAGCGTCTGCACCAGATTGGGCTTGAGCGCATCCTTAAGCAGGGCCGCCATGGCACCCTGAGCCTTAAGGTCACGGGCGCGAACGGGCTCGCCGGCATAGCTGTAGCCGACAACAATCTCGCCCAGGCGCTCCTTGAGGTCGTTAATGCTCGTAGACAGGCACAGGATTGCCATGACCTCGGAGGCGACGGTGATATCGAAGCCGTCCTCGCGCGGCACGCCCTGGGCCTTACCGCCAATACCGTCGATGACATGGCGCAGCTGACGGTCGTTCATGTCGACGACGCGCTTCCAGGTGATGCGCTTAACATCGATACCGAGCTGGTTGCCCTGCTGAATATGGTTGTCGAGCATGGCGGCCAGCAGGTTGTTAGCGGCACCGATAGCGTGGAAGTCACCGGTAAAGTGCAGGTTGATGTCCTCCATGGGGATGACCTGCGCCCAGCCGCCGCCGGCGGCACCGCCCTTGACGCCAAAGACGGGACCGAGCGAAGGCTCACGCAGGGCCACAGCACTCTTGACGCCGCGACGGCGCAGGCCATCGGCCAGACCGATGGTCGTGGTGGTCTTACCCTCGCCCGCAGGCGTGGGGTTGATGGCGGTCACGAGGACGAGCTTGGCCTGGTGATCAGTTGGCTCATTAAGCAGAGAGTAGTCGACCTTAGCCTTGTCGAAGCCGTACGGAATCAGGTGCTTTACGTCGACACCGGCGTTCTTGGCCACCTCGGTAATGGGCAGCGGTGTGACGGAACGTGCGATTTCGATGTCAGTAGGCATGGACGGTCCTTTCGTTACCGGATGAGAAAAAGACCAATTCAGCATAGCACGGGCGCGCAATAGTAAAACGCCCATAACCGATGAACGGCGATATGTTTACCCGATGCCCAGCGATAGCCCAACAGCCCGCCAAAACAAAGCGCCCTAAACGGTAGGTTCAATCCCCAGGTGCTCAAAGGTGCGAAGGGTTGCCTGACGGCCCTGCGGCGTACGAATCATCAACCCGCACTGCAGCAAATAGGGCTCATAGACATCCTCGAGCGTGCCCGGGTCCTCGCCCACCGCGCTGGCAAGGGTCGTAAGTCCCACGGCACGACCGGAGAACGTCTTGGCAAGCGTCTCCAAGATACGAATATCCATCCAGTCCAGGCCGAGCTCGTCGATCTCGAAGAACTCGAGCGCCTGACGGCAAATATCGAGCTCGATGGGGCCGTTGCCACGCACCTGCGCATAGTCGCGCACGCGCTTGAGCAAACGATTAGCCAAGCGCGGCGTGCCACGCGAGCGTGAGCCGATCTCGAGCGCGCTCGGATGGTCTATTGTCACACCCAGGATGGACGCCGAGCGCGTCACAATCTGCGCGAGTTCTTCGACCGTGTAGTAATCCAGGCGATATGAAATGCCAAAGCGGTCGCGCAGCGGGCCAGTCAGCATACCCGAGCGGGTCGTTGCCGCCACCAGCGTAAACTTGGGGATATCCAGGCGAATCGATCGTGCGGCCGGGCCTTTACCGATCACGATATCGAGGGCAAAGTCCTCCATCGCGGGGTACAGGACCTCCTCGACCGAACGGTTGAGGCGGTGGATCTCGTCAATAAACAGCACATCACCCGGCTGCAGGTTGGTAAGGATAGCCGCCAGGTCACCGGTGCGCGCGATGGCAGGGCCACTCGTGGTCTTGATCTGAGCGCCCAGCTCGTTGGCGATAACGGTGGCCAGCGTGGTCTTGCCCAGGCCCGGAGGACCCGAGAAAATCACGTGGTCGAGCGTCTCGCCACGGCTCTGCGCCGCTTCGATCAACACGCGCAGGCTCTGCTTGATGTGCTCCTGGCCACAGTAGTCGTCCAGGCGCTGGGGGCGCAAAGTGCGGTCGACATCGAGGTCCTCGGCCGTCAGCTCCGAGCCCACCATGCGCTCGCCGTGCGCCATGGATGCCGCCGGCGAGTTGCCGGGCGTCGCCCACAGGTCCTGAGAGTCATCGGCTTCCCACATCACGCATCCATTCCGAGTCGCTTAAGCGCCGCGCCGAGCAGATCCTCGACACGCATATTCTGCCCATCATACCCGCTCAGGGCAACATCGGTCTCCTGCGGGCTAAAGCCCATGGAAAGGAGCGCCGCACGGGCGTCATCGATGGCCGAGGGAGCGGCAGCGGGCACGGGCATCGCAACCTGGCCGGGAATCACGTCGACCGGCACAAAGCCCTTGTCCTTGGCAAAGGTGCTCTTGAGCTCCAGGATCAGACGCTGAGCTGTCTTTTTGCCCACACCGGGCACCTTGGCCATGCCCTTGTCGTCCTCGGCCATCACCAGCGAATACAATTGCCCCACGGTATAGGTGGAAAGCACGGCGAGCGCCAAGCGCGGGCCAACGCCCGAGACAGACACGAGCCGATCGAACATCGTGCGCTCATCCTTAGAGGAAAAACCGAAAAGTGTCATGGCGTCCTCGCGCACCTGCATACGCGTGTAGAGGCGGACCTCGCCGCCGGGCGTCGGCAACGTGGCCGCAGTGCTGCCCGAGATGCCGAGCTCAAAGCCAACGCCCGACACATCGACGACAGCAGAGCTCATCGTGGCCTCGACAAGCGTTCCGTGGAGCTGGGAGATCATCAGTATCCGGTTCCTCTCTGTTGATAGAACTCGCCGCCGGTAAGCGCCCGGGTACGGCTGAGGTTAACGTGGCAGATGGCGCAGGCCAGGGCATCGGCGGCATGGTCGGGATGCGGGTCGTGATCGAGCTGCGTGAGCGTGCGCACCATGTAGGCGACCTGCCGCTTATCTGCGGCACCGGTACCCACCACAGCCTGCTTGATCTGCATAGGCGTGTACTCGCCGATCTCGAGCGCGCACTCCGAAAGCGCCACGAGCGCGGCACCGCGGGCATGTGCCGTGGGGATTGCCGAGCGGACATTAGCGCCAAAGTAGATGCTCTCGATGGCAGCGGTATCGGGTCGATAACGCTCCACGACACCCTTGAGGTCGCGGGCGATATGCGACAGGCGCACCGCGAGCGGACTGCCTGCGCTGGTCTCGATGCAGCCATAGGCACGGCAGCGAACCTCGCCACGTCGCTCCTCGATAATCCCCCAACCCGTATGAGCCAAACCGGGGTCGATGCCCAAAATAACCAAGCCAACCTCCCCTCGCCACAAGCGCAGCGCAAGACAAGGCCCCGCGCATCATTCACGAACGTCTGTTCTAGAATAACACAACGGGGGCAAAGTGCTTAAAGCAAGATAGATTCGGCAGAAGCAATGTGTGTAAGAGAATCTCTCCCGCAATGTTTCCGTCTGCCCTAGTTCTGGCTAAAGAACGGGAACTGCCTCGGATCCACCGGCGGATGCGGCATCGGCGCGCCCTGGGGTCCACCCTGCGGGCCACCCTGGCCGCCCATCATCTTATCGATGGCGTCCTGAACCTCGCCCTCGAACTTTTTCATGCCCTCGTGCAAACGACGCTGACCGTCCTCAGAGCGCAGCTCCTCCATCTGCTCGGGCGAAATACCCAGCAGCTCACCCAAAATGCCCATCATCTCACCGCGCATACGCTCGCTCGTATCCTCGTCAGCAAAACGGCGCACCTCGGCGCGCGCCAGCGAATCGACCGTCATACGCTCCTTGCCGTTAAGCCCCAGGTCGGACCACGCGAGCATGTACGGCCAGGAGCGCTCGGCAAACGAACGGGACGAAACGATCGACGCCGTCGGCAACATGCGGCGGGCAGCCTCACCCTGTCGAACGAGCATCAGCAGCAGCGAGCAGGCCTCAGGCTTGCCAGCGGCCATCGGGATGTCGTCGAAAGATCGATTGCGGTCCACGTGCGCCTCAAGCGCGCCATCGATCTCACCCGGCTCGAGCCCGCCGAGCAGCTGTGCCGCGCGGTCGAGCATATCGACCGGACCGTCGAGCGTCGAGAGCGCCTGCGCCAGCACTCGCTCCATACAATCTTCCACCGCGTTGAGCGTCACGAGCTCTTGGGGTACCACGGCAGACGTGCGATTGCGCACACGCGCCACAAACTCAAGCGTCGACAGGTACACATCGCCAAAGGGCGCGTAATCGCCCTGGTAGCCGCCGCAAAGCGCCGGCGCCGCCAGCGCGTACTCGGTTTTGGACAGCGGGCTCAGCGCCATCGCACCCAGCTCGAGCGCCGTGTCCTCCAGCATGAGGCCCAGCGTGCGCGAGCGCAGGCGCTCTGCATCGCCCGCCGACACGTCGCGATCGAGCACACGCGCCGCATCCGGTTCATCGCGCTCGACGGTGCGAATGTGCAGACGCTCGGCGATGGCGCGGACGGCGGCACAGCGGGCAGCCTCGGCCTCTTCCTGCGCCGGCGTAAAGATACGGTTGCGCCCCAGCACCAGGCCAATCACATTACGCGGGCCCAGAGCGTCGACGGCCAGCGCCGCCAGCAGGGACGACGGCAAGTCGCCCTCGAGTGCCACCACGGCGCGCGACGCACCGTGGGCCCGGGCGTTGTCGCGCACGGCGAGCACCAGTGCCTGCCACAGCCACTCCTCGGAACGGAACTCGGTCAGTTCGTGATCTTCCAGGGCATCGAGCATCACGCCGCGCTGAATCTCCTGAACCAGCAGGCTCTCCTCAAAACACGGCGCTTGGGCCACCACGCGACCGCAGTCGTCGAGCACAAACGAACCGCCGGTATACACCGACTCGTCATAGGCACCGACCGGCGCCATACAGGCAAACCACACGCTGCGCTTGGATGCGATCTTGCGGTAGGCGCCGCTGCGAACGGCGGCAATGGCGGCAGTCTCGCGGTCGGTCATGTCAAACGCATTGAATTGGAAATACGCAATGAGGTCAACACCGGTCGGCAACATCTCGAGTTCGCGGTCCAAGTCAAAAATCACGGCGATGCGCACGCCGTCCACGTCGAACACCGGCGGCGCCCAACGCGTGTCGTTGTTCTCGCCACGCTGCAGGGCAATGCTCGAACGCGCCGGCACCACATGACCGTCCTTGAGCATCATGTAGTCGAGCAGCGGCTGACCCTCAAACGAAACCGCCGCGGGCACGATGCAGATCATGTCAAGCTCCTGGATGCGCTCGGCGACACCAGTCAAGCCGGCAAGCACGTCGTGCTCAAAGTCGGCAGCGCCCACCAGGCCACCGGGCATGGCGCCCATAAAGAGCGGAGCCGGAACGCACAGCACGCGCGCCCCGCGCTCGTGGGCCAGACGAGCCTGGTCCTCGATGCGGCCGCAAATGCCCTCAATATCACCCAGGCGCATATCGATCTGTGCAAGCGCGAGCTTCATGGCTCAGCCCTTTCCGTCGTAAACCATCGAAATCGTAGTAAAAGCGCCGGCCGCATGATGCAGTCGGCGCTCGCATGTGCATATGCTAGCTATGATACCCCGAGCGGGGGCGCGCTCCTAGAACGTCGCGGACCACAGCCCGTGCAGGTTGCAGTAGGCATAGACGGTACCGGTCTTGGAACCGCCGGCAAAAAACGTCGCGGGCTTCATGCCGGGCTCAAGGTAATGGACCTCTAAGCGGCCCTCGGCCTCAAGGGCGATCCACTCAATATAGTGCTCGGGCAGGCTGGGGTGCTCGACCGAGCCAACGCGTGCGCGAATCACGTGACCGTCGCGCTCGGTCTCGACAACAGGCACGTGCTTCTCGTGCGCCGCGTCCTCAGTGTTTGCGGTCAGTTCCGTGCAACCGGCAGGGGTTGCAACGTCGTTGCCAAGGGCGGCAATGAGCTTGCCGTCGGGGTCCTTAAAGAATTTCGCCATGATGTTCTCCTTTGCTGACGTGCCAATGTTCTTGATGGTTCTTATGCCCAAAGGCAGACAAACCATCCACGGCATTGCAAATGAACACATAACGGGCGGGGACGATGGGGCAGCGTGCGCTATCCGCCCTGGCGGCCCCACCCGAGCGGGTTAGCGCCCGTCGCCGCCCAGCAGCGCCAGAACATCTTCGCGGGTAAACAGCGCCGACGAGATGCCGTCGCCGCCGAGCACGCTGTTGACCAGGTCGCGCTTGGACTCCTGCATCTGCATAATGCGCTCCTCGATCGTGTCCTTGGCGATGAGCTTGTACACGGCCACGGTATGTTGCTGGCCAATACGGTGCGCGCGGTCGGTCGCCTGGTCCTGCGCTGCCACGTTCCACCACGGGTCGTAGTGGATGACCACGTCGGCCG
This sequence comes from uncultured Collinsella sp., assembly GCA_900548295.1. Classification (GTDB taxonomy): domain Bacteria; phylum Actinomycetota; class Coriobacteriia; order Coriobacteriales; family Coriobacteriaceae; genus Collinsella. Next base: position 5,403 of record URKC01000062.1, on the reverse strand, counting down.
CCGTCAGGTTAAGGCCCACGCCGCCCGCCTTGAGCGAAATCAAAAAGACCGGAACCTCGCCCGCTTGGAACTGCGCGACCATCTTGGCGCGGCTCTCCTTAGACGAAGCGCCCGTGAGCTTAAGGAAGGCGATGTCCTCCCTGGCCAAGCGCTTACCGATGATATCGAGCATACCCGTGAACTGGCTGAACAACAGGATGCGATGCCCGCAGTCGAGTGCGCCGTGCACGAGCTCCATACACGTATCGAGCTTGGCGCTCCCCGCCTTGTAATCCTCGTAGTGTAGACGCGGGTCGCAGCAGATCTGGCGCAGCTTGGTGAGCTCGGCGAGCACCTTGAGTTTGTCCTTCTTAAACTCCCCAGCCTCGCGGTGCTGCACCTGCTGGGCGATGCGGTCCTGGTTGGCCAGGTAGAGCTTGCGCTGCTCGCCGGTAAGCTGCGCCATGACGGTGTCTTCGATCTTCTCGGGCAGGTCGGCCACCACGTCTTCCTTAACACGGCGCAGCACAAACGGCGACACGAGCGCCTGCAGGCGAGCGGCGCTATCGCCCTCGGCATGCTCGACGGGGCTCTCAAAGCGCTTGGCAAACGACTCGCGCGTCCCCAAAAGGCCCGGCATCAAAAAGTCGAAGATGCTCCAGAGCTCGGACAGGCGGTTTTCGATGGGCGTGCCCGTCAGGGCAAAGCGCACGCCGGCAGGCAGGCGCTTGGCGGCGCGCGCCACCTGCGTGAGCGGATTTTTAATGTACTGTGCCTCATCGAGCACCACGCGGGCAAAATCCTGCTCGACGTACTCGTCGATATCGCGCCGCATAAGGTCATACGACGTCACGACCACGCTATGCTCGGCCACGCCGGCGATCTGCACGCGGCGTTGAGCCTTGGCGCCCACAAGGGCGCACACATCGAGCGACGGGGCAAAGCGCTCCAGCTCGGCAGTCCAGTTGTACACGAGTGAGGCCGGGCATACCACGAGCGTGGGCTTGGTGTCCCCCGCCTCCACGCGCGCCAGAATATGCGCAATCATCTGGAGCGTTTTGCCCAGGCCCATGTCGTCGGCCAAGATGCCGCCAAGGCCCAGGTGTTCGAGCGAGCCGAGCCACTGGTATCCGTCGACCTGGTAGCCGCGCATCGTTGCCTTGAGCGATGCCGGCACCGTAAAGTCCATCTTGCCGAGCGTGTCCAGGCGCTCGACGGTACGGCGGAACGCAGCGTCGCGATCGGCCTCGAGCGCCGGCGTGCGTGCGAGCATGCTGTCGACGAACAGGGTGCTCGACGCGGGAAGCGACACGCCGTCGAGCAGGTCGACGGCATCGACACCCAGGTCCTCGGCAAGGCCAAACGCGGCGCGCGCCCCCTCGTCCAGGCGAATGATGTCGCCGGACGTAAGGCGCGCAAACGTTTGATGGCGCTTGTACGAATCGAGATAGACGGCAAGGTCCGCGGCCGAAAGCCCGCTCGCGCCCAGCTCGACATCGAGCAGATTGCTCTTAACGGTCGCACGAACCGAGAGCTTGGGCGCGGGGCGGACCGAGATCTGGCGCAGACGGTCGCTGAGCATGACCTCACCCAGTTCGGACAGGGCGGACAGGCCCTCGGTCAGCAGGCAGAACAAGCGGGCGTCATCGCGCTCCTCAAACGCCAGACCGCCCTCGTAGAAATCGAAGTACAGGGCCGCCGTATCCATAACGCGAAACTCCGCCACCTCGTCGCGGGGCGGCACACCGGGGCGCTGCTCTTCGAAGGGGCTGCCCGGAGCGCCCAGGCTAAAGAGATCCGCCGACCAATCGCCGTAGGTAACCGTAATTTTGCAGGTCACGAGCCCATCGTCGACACCGATCGCCATAGCAAAGCTCGGCTCGGGTGCCACGGTATCGAGCGCGGCGGGCGCGGTGAGGTCGGTGTAGTCGCGCAAAATGGGCAGCGCCATACGGCAGAACTCACCCACCTGCTCGGCGGCAATATGGGCGGGCGTGCGGCACGGCAGCAAGCGCGACAAAAAAGGTGCGGCATGCTGAGCAAATGCAGCGTCGGTACGGCGCGCGCGGCGCGTGTCAACCAAGTAGGCGGCATCGCCCGACGCAAAGCAGTACATATCGGCGGGCAGGCGCAGGTCATAGCTACCACCAGCCGCCGGCGCGATTTTGGCGGCAAGCAGCGGTGGGCGCTTAGCGGATGCCTCGTCCTCCCCTTGCGGAGACAGCTCAACCGCCACGTCGTAGGTGCGATGCGTCGTCATCCCCCGCGACCAGGCGGGCTCAAAGGAGATGGTCTGGCCGCGCAGCAGGTCCAGCACATATACGATGCTATGCTCGGACAGCGGCAACTGACGCTCGGCAACAAAACCGCTGCGGGCAAAGTCGTACGACGCCGAACGCGAGCTTGTGATGTCATCGAGATAGGCAACTGTCGTCACAACAAGGTTGAGCAGCTTTGCCGATGTTTCGTCAAAGGCCTCAGGTGAATGGACAAACGTGAGCTTCTTGCCATAGGAGAACGTGCCGCCGCGCACGTAGGCATCGGCCATGCCGTCGATGTCCTTGACCACGTAGGAGACCGATCCACAGCGAATGCGGAACTCGAGCGCCCAGCTAAAGCGGTCAGCGAACAGCGGATTGTAGTACGGCACCAACGAGGGCTCCAATGCCGCTTTGGGGGCGTCGGGATCAACGGCACCGGCAAGCTTGCGGCGCATGCTCGCCAGCTCATCCATGCGCGCGTCCAAAAGATCGGAGAGCGCCGCCACAAGGCTCGGGCTCGTGGGGACGGGCGCCGGGAAGGGAAAGTTGGGGTTGACGGCCGGCGCGGCGGACATGGCGCGCGCGGGCTGTTTCGGCTGCGCCGTAAACGTGCGAACCGGCGTGCGCAAACCTTCGACGGGCTCGGCGCCGCTGGCATCCAAATACGCCAGCGCCGTGGCAATAGCGTGCTTACACATACCGGGATAGCGGTATGCGGCGGGGCAGTCGCAGTCGTAGTCGATAACCTCGTGCTCGTCCATGTCGAGCGCCACGTGCGTCTTGTACAGGTAACCGCGCGAGCCGCGCACCGCGCCCTCGACCGTCACGTTTTTGGAGAAGCGCGAGCCGCTGTCCTCGATCGACAGCACGGCACCGTTGAGCATGAGCGAACGCCCCTTCATAAAGGTGCCGCTCAACGCCGCCTCTTTGCGAAGCGCCTGCACAAACGTCCCCTGCGCCATCACTTCCTCCAATCTCACCCGGGGTAGCTTAGATCACCGTCACGCGGCCCTGGTTACCCACAATGGCCTTGGCCTCGGCCAGCAGCGGAATCGAACGCGCGTTGACCTTGGCAGGTACCTCGGCACGCAGCACGCGCCCGTCCACCTGCTCGATAAAGATCTCCACGCGGTCGCCGCCCGGGTTAGCGGTGAGCACCGTGGCCAGGCGCGCCATATTGCCCTGGCTAAAGCGGCTGTTGGGCACCATGACCTCAAACACCTTGGGCTTGTTGTTCTCCTCGTTGAGCTCGAGCGGCACGATCTCCTGCGCGATGATCTGGTCGCCGCGGTCCGAGCGCTCGAGCTTGCCCTTAATGCGCACAAAGGCATCGGACAGCTGCGCGCCGGTCTCGGGATCGACCTCGCCGTACAGGTACCCCTCGGCCTCCTTGTAGGTCTTGGGGAACACGACGACGGTGGCCTCGCCTTCCATGTCCTCGAGCTGCACGATGCCCATGGGGTCACCGTTTTTGGTCACGCGCTTGGACACGCTCGAGACCATGCCGGCCCACCACAGCGCCTTGCCCTCGGGAATTTCCTGGTTGATGGTGCCGCCCGTAGGATTCTGAACTTCGTAGCCGGTGTCGATCTGCGAGAACGAGAAGTCACGCGCCTTGGCTAGTGCATACTCAAACGGGCGTAGCGGGTGGTCCGAGACATAGATGCCCAGAACCTCCTTCTCCTGACTCAACTTAAGGTGGCGGTCCCATTCCTGGCCATCCGGATCGGGCACGCTCACCTCAAAGCCCGAGCCCTCAACGTCGCCAAACATATCGAAGAACGACGTCTGGCCGCTCGCGCGATCCTTCTGGCGCTTTACCGCGGCATCGATGATGTTCTCGGGGTTGTTCTTGTCCACAAAGTGCATCATCTGGCGACGCGGATACCCCGTGGAGTCGAAGGCGCCTGCCTTGATGAGCGATTCGATCACGCGGCGGTTGGCCTGGCTGGAGTCCACGCGCTCGACAAAGTCGTGCAGCGTTTTAAACGGGCCGCCCGCCTCGCGCTCGGCGATGATCGCCTGCGCCACGCCGGTGCCCACGCCGCGGATGCCGGCCAGACCAAAACGCACGCCTTCCTTGGTAGCCGTGAACTCGGTGCCGGACTCGTTGACGTCTGGCGACAGCACGGGAATGCCATCGTGACGGCACGCCGAGACGTAGTGAACGATCTTGTCGGTCTTGCCCGTATAGGACGTCAGAACGGCCGCCATGTACTCATGCGGATAGTGTGCCTTGAGCCACGCCGTCTGCATAACCAGGATGGCGTAGCCGGCGGAGTGCGACTTGTTGAAGGCGTAGGACGCGAACTCGAGAACATCGTCCCAAATCTTCTGAGCGACCTCGCGCGTGTAGTTGTTCTTGATAGCGCCGTTCATCCAGTGGTCGTAGGTGGTCTCGTCCGAGCCATCCTCCCAGTGCAGCACCGTCGATGTGAGCAGCTTGATCTTTTTCTTAGCCACGGGCTTACGGATACGCGAGTCCGATTCGCCCTTGGAGAAGCCGCACATCTCGACGGAGATGAGCATAACCTGCTCCTGGTAGACCATGGTGCCGTAGGTTTCGCCCAGGATGTCGTCCAGGCGGTCGTCGTAGGAGACGGCCGGCTCCTTGCCGTTCATACGGTTGATGTAGGACGAAACCATGCCGGCGCCCAGCGGGCCCGGGCGGTACAGGGCGATCAATGCTACGACGTGCTTGTACTCGGTGGGCTTCATGTTCTTGATCGTGGCCGTCATGCCGGCGGACTCGACCTGGAAGACGCCGGCGGTGTGGCCGGAACCCATGAGCTTAAAGATCTCGGGGTCGTCAAAGGGAATCTCTTCCTCTTTGATGTCGATGCCAAAGTTCTTTTTGATGTTGGCCTTGGCCTTGGAGATAACCGTCAGCGTGCGCAGGCCCAAAAAGTCCATCTTCAAAAGGCCAAGTTCCTCTAAGGTCGTCATGGTGTACTGCGTTGTTATTGTTCCATCGGATGCCCTCGACAACGGTACAAACTCATCTACTGCCTCAGGACTTATAAGAACTCCCGCCGCGTGCATTGATGTGTGGCGTGGCAGTCCCTCAAGTCTCATAGACATATCTATAAGATTTTTTGCCTGCTCATCACTGTCATAAAGTGCTTTTAATTCAGGATTTTCCTTAAGTCCCTTTTCTATCGTA
>URKC01000061.1:0-12557 GCA_900548295.1 uncultured Collinsella sp. | reverse complement strand
AGATGGCGGCCGAAGCCGATCCGCTGGAGAGTCATGACACGCTCGACAACATTGAGCGGGCGTTTAGGAAAGATGACGGCATGATCGTCACGCTTCATTACGACCCCATCGTGACCGACGATCCAAAGGTGGCAGATATGCGCCTCCGCATCAACGCGATGGCCAAACAGATCGACGGCCGTATTTCGATCCACGACCTGCGCTGCGTGCCGGGCCCTACGCACACTAACGTGATTTTTGACTGCGTGCGTCCTTCGGATTTAACGATGGGCGCCGATGACCTTAGGCGCACGCTGGCGCAGCAGGTGGAGTCCGAATATCCCAAGTCGATAGCCAAGATTACGGTCGATGAAGACTACGTCGACGCGGCACGCGAGTAGGGCTGTATCGCTAGGGCCATTCGCGCAAAAGGGGAGACCATGAAGAAACTGTATCTGCTCCGTCACGGTCAGACGGAGTTCAATGTCAAAAAGCTCGTCCAGGGCCGCTGCGATTCACCGCTAACGGACTTGGGCCGTCAGCAGGCCGCAAAGGCCGCCGCATGGCTTAAAGCCCGCGACGTCACCCCCGACAAGGTAGTCTCGTCTCCTTTAAGCCGAGCCATGGCCACGGCTCGGCTCGTCGCAGGCGAGCTCCTCGGCCCGGACGCCGCCGTCGAGCCCTGCGAAGGCATCATCGAACGCTGCTATGGCTCCTTTGAAGGGGGCCCGCACGACGCACTGCCTACCGACGTCTGGGATCCGGGCGAGGACTTAATCCCCTTCGGAGGGGAGGGAAGTCAGGCGCTGCAAGAGCGTATGGTAAGCACGCTCGCTAATCTCATGAGCGCCGATGATGTTGAAACCGTCCTGGCAGTAAGCCACGGCAGCGCCAGCCGCCAATTCATCAAAGCCGCCGCCCCAGAGGGCTTCGAACTCCCAGCAAAGCTCCCCAACTGCGCCATCATGATCTTTGATTTTGAGGATTCGCAAGAAGAATGCGACACGTCCCAATGTAAGTTCACCTTGCATCAGATCATCGATCCTCAACAAAGTCTTTAGCCTGAGCGAGCAGAGTTAAGCAGGCATCAACGTGTCGTCTCCCGAGCTTTGGCTTGACACGCTGAACATCTACAAGGATAACCTTGAGGCCGTCGAGGCGTTCCTGGCCGACGCCCGCGCCATGGGCGACGGTCGCCTCAATGTGGTGCTCACCGGTGCCGGCACCTCCGATTACGTGGGTGAGGTTGTCGTCCTCAACCCCGACCTATCCCTCGTCGAGACCTATCTCGGTGGCGAGAGCGTCTACACTGAGAAGTAGCTGCTGACCTATTTGCGATTTGATGCGAATAATGAGACCCCGATTCGGCTTTATCGAATCGGGGTCTTTGCTGTGGTGTCCAGCTAAATCAAAACAGGCCTATTCTGCGACGATGATGCGAGTTGATTCGAGAACCATGGAACGCTGTTTGTCGTTGACATTTGCATCGGTGATGAGTGCGTCCATTTGATCGAGATTGAAGAAGCCGAAGAAGTCCATCTGTCCGATCTTGCTTGAATCGCAGACAAGGTAACGCTTGGCGGCGCGATCGCAAGCGAGCGCCTGTAAGCGTCCTTCCTCAAGGTTAGAACAGGAGATGGATTGGGCGAGTACGCCGTTGGTGCCGATAAAGCAAGTGTCGATACCGAGCGGGGCGAGAGCATCTTCGGCGATGGGCCCGACGAAAGAACCCGATCGTTTGCGATACTGTCCTCCCAGGGCCCAGATCTCCACATCGTTACGCGTCTGGAGCATGTTCAGCACGATGATGCTGTTTGTGATGACGCGCAGCCGCATGCGCGGCAGCGCACGGGCGATGAGAGCGCAAGTCGAACCGGGTCCGAGGAAGATGGTGTCGCGCTCTCTGATGAGGTTGACAGCGGTGCGTGCGATATGCTCTTTTTCAGGGGAGCGGATTGAGAGCTTTTCAAAAAACGGGACCTCTTCGGCAATGGGGGAGCCGCTTGAAAGTCGGATGCCACCGTACTCGCGGATGACGCCAGCGCGTCGCGAGAGCTCATCGAAGTCTCTTCGAGCGGTCATTTCAGATATACCAAAGATTGTTGCGGCTTGGGCAACAGTGACCATTCCGCGCTGAGCGCACAGCTCAAGTAATTGTTCGTGACGTTCGGGTTTAAGCATGGCTTGCCAATTGGATTATGCGGTAATGACGGAGGTATAGGCGCGGAGGGCCTCGATGGTCCGGGGGTCTGCGTCCTCGTTAATGAATGCCGCGGTCATATCCTCCAGTGTGGTGAAAAGGCAGAAGTCGCGCCTTCCGACTTTTTCAGCATCTACAACAAGATAACGCTCCTGAGCTCGAGAAAGAGCGTCTGAGAGGACCATGGCTGCATCGGGACGAGAGCCAAAGACCTCGTTTCCAAAAATACCGGTTGCCGAGACGTAGGCCTTGGGAGCGGATAGACCGTAGGGGCCGCGGCCGTTGTATGGCATGGTGAAAACTCGCGTGTCGTGACGCATCATGCCACCAACAAAGAATAGATCTATATGTGGATTGTCGGCTAGCAGGTTCAGCACGGGAAGACTGTTGGTGACGACGCGTATGTCCTCCTGGGGCAAATACGAACACATGAGCTCGAGAGTGGAGCCTCCACCGAGAAAGATCGTATCGCCGGCTGAGACGGTTTGGGCGGCGGCTATAGCAGCGGCACGTTTCTGATCAACTTGAAAACGACGTTTCTCCTCATGCGGGGTCAAACGTGAAAGGGCTGTTCCGTGGGCGGAGTGTGGAAGCTGAGCCCCTCCGTGTACGCGCACAAGAAGGCCCTTGTCGGCAAGCTCGGCCAGGTCACGCCTGATGGTCATATCCGAAACAGATAGGGTATTAGATATCTCGTTTACCGATACCGAATGATGTTGATCGAGCAAGTCGAGAATGGCCTGCTGGCGTTCGGATTTCATGAGTGCCGACTCCCTCATCGAGCGTTTGTTCTTATTTCAATGTAAACGAACAACATAAATAAACGCAAACCGTTCACGAAGGCACATTACCTTTCACCGGTCAAAACATAACGCTCACGGAAAAAACCATCAAATAGGAGGTAAATAGAGCTCATTCCAAAAATCATCTCTTGACCAATAAACAAATATAGACGAACATAAACGAACAGAACGAACAGAACGAACAGAACGAACAGAACGAAGAGAATTAATAAGTATGAAAGGACAGAAGATGCGTATCGGTGTCATCCTTGCAAGTCACGGAGAGTTCGCTCAGGCCGCCCTCGGCGCCGTCGAGATGATTGCGGGCAAGCAGCCTGATGTCATCGCTCTTGGTCTCACCGCCGAGAAGAGCCTGGAGTCTTTCGAGTCCGAGATGCGCGAGGCTTACGAGACCCTCAGCGCCGAGTGCGAACTCGTCGTCACCCTATGCGACATCTACGGCGGCACCCCATTCAACGTGACTACCCGCTGCCTGCTCAACGGCATGAACATGGTTGCCTACACTGGCCTGTCCATGCCCGTTGCGGTCGAGCTCCTGCTCACCCGCGATGGCCTCGATTCCGCCGACGCGGTCCGTGCCCAGCTCACTGCCGCTCACGCCGGGGCCCAGCAGGAGATCAAGGCTCCCGCTCCGGCCGTGGAGGCAGACGAGGACGATTTGGACCTCTAGGCTCGTTGGCTCGTCGATTCGAGTGGCGCTCACCCGTATCCCCCGAGTGGGCGCCTCGATCGAGCAGAGCATTCGTAAACGGTACTGAAGGAACGTGCAAACGAAAAGGAGAACATCATGGCCTCAAACTCGTCGACATCGATGACCGCCTGATCCACGGTCAGGTCGCCACCACTTGGATTCCCGACTTCGGCATCGAATCGGCAATCATTGTCTCGGATAAGGTCGCCAACGACCCCGTCCAGAAGTCCGTCGCCGGCCTCGCCGCCCCCGACATCAAGGTCTCCGTCTTCGGTGTCGAGAAGTTCATTGAGGTCCTCAAGAAGACCGAGCTCAAGAAGGCCACGATGGTGCTCTTCACCAACCCCATCGACGCCCTCAAGCTGCACGAGAACGGCTTGCCGTTCGACTACCTGAACGTCTCCGGCATGCGCTTCAACGAGCAGCGTCATCGCCTGCACAAGAACATGTCCGTCACCGCCGAGGAAAAGGCCGCCTTCGAGGAGCTCATTGGCCTCGGCGTCGACTGCTGGATGCAGACCACCACGCGCGATTCCAAGGAGCCCGTGTCCGAGCTCCTCAAGAACTACTAAGTAAGTAACCATCTCCGGGCATGTGAACCCGGGGCGTGCCCATCGGAGGGAACGATGGGCGAATAGGGAAGGAGAGGCTTATGCTTCAGGCACTTCTGCTCGCCATCTGGGCGGGTCTGTGCACTTGGGACCAGTTCGGTCCCCACCTGGGCTTCCGCAAGCCCCTGCTGGCATCCGTCGGCGTCGGCATCATCCTCGGTGACATGACGACCGCCATCATGATCGGCGCGACCATGGAGCTCATGTGGCTCGGCGTCAACAACATCGGCGCTTATGTTCCGCCGGATGTCATCTCCGGCACCATCGTCGGTGCCGCCCTGGGCATCATGGGTTCCACCGACACCGCCAGCGCCATCGCCCTGGCAGTCGCCATCGGCATCCCCACCGCCACCTTGGTTCAGCAGCTGAACATCTTGGTCATGACCACTAACGTCTCGCTTGTCCACGGTGCCGACAAGGCCATCGAGTCCGGTAAGTTCAACGCCGTCAACAAGTTCTTCTGGACCGGCGCCCTGTGCTTCTTCCTGACCCGCGCCGTTCCCGTCTTCATCGCCACGGGCATCGGCTCCTTCGTGATCGAGGACATCATGGCCTTCCTGCAGAACCAGGTTCCGTGGGTCCTCACCGGCTTCTCCACCGCCGGTGGCATGATGCCCGCCGTCGGTCTGGCCATGCTCCTCACCATGATGATGAAGAAGAACATGTGGATCTTCCTGCTGCTCGGCTTTATCATGGCCGCCTTCCTCAACGTCCCGACCGTGGGCATCGCGCTCGCCGCTTGCGCCGCCGCCGGCGTGTGGGACGTCATTACCGAGGGCCAGAAGAATCACCCCGCCCCTGCCGCCGCCTCTGCCGCCGGCTCCGATGATGACGAGGAGTACGATCTCTAATGGGTAAGATCTCCAACTCCACCCTGAACAAGGTCCTGCTGCGCACCCAGGGTTGCCAATTCGCGCACAACTACGAGCGCATGCAGTCGCTGTCCCTGACCTACTGCTTTGCCCCTGTCCTCGAGGAGCTCTACAAGGACGCCCCCAAGGAGGAGCGCGTTAACGCCATGAAGCGCCACCTCGAGTACTTCAACACCCACCCGCTCGCGATCCCCTTCATCCTTGGCATCACCGCCGCCCTGGAGGAGACCACGGATGAGGATCAGAAGGACACCGTCGTCGGCATCAAGACCTCCCTCATGGGTCCCTTCGCCGGCCTTGGTGACTCCCTGCTGAACCTCACCTGGTTCCCGATCGCCGGCTCCATCGGCGCATCTATGTGCGTCGACAACGGCTCCATTGTGGGTCCGCTCGTGATGTTCTTGCTCATCAACCTGCTGTACTGGCCGCTGAAGTACTTCGGCCTGCACAAGGGTTACGAGATGGGCATGGAGCTCGTCGAGAAGGCGGGCGTCCAGGTCTTCGACCGTCTGGGCAACCTCGCCAACGTGCTGGGCGTCATGGTCACCGGCGGCCTGATCGCCACGACCGTTAAGCTCAAGCTTGCCGTGCAGTTCGCCTTCGGTGAGGGTGACCCGCTGGTGCTCCAGGACCAGCTCGATAAGGTGTTGCCCTTCCTGCTGCCTGTCGTTCTGACTTTCATCTGCTATCGCCTGCTCAAGAAGGGCCAGGGCAAGAACTCCGCCCAGATCATCATCGGTCTGATTGTGTTCTCCCTTGTGTTCGCCGCTATCGGTTTCTACTTCCCGGCGTTCAAGATCTTCGCCTAATCGCGAGCTTATCAAAAGGCAAATCGTTTGATGCCCGCGCCCCGCATGCCGGGCGCGGGCCTCGTTGTCTCATGTGCTCTCCATCGTGCGCGATCGGGGTGCACTCCATTATGCCCATGTGCCTTTGGCGTATCGCCATCTGGCAAATCCAACTATCGAAAGGATGCCAATGAGAACCGTCCTCGTGCTCATGGATACTCTGCGTCGCGACGTCCTGTCGTGCTACAACCCCGCAACCGACGTCCAGACCCCCAATCTCGATGCCTTTGCCGAGCGTTCCTGCGTGTTCGACAACCACTGGATCGGCTCGGCTCCCTGCATGCCTGCCCGCCGCGACATCCTCACCGGTCGCTACAACTTCCTCGAGCGCCCCTGGGGCCCCATCGAGCCCTTCGATGTGACGCTGCCGGCCTGCCTGCGCGCGAACGGCAACTTCTGCCACATCACCACCGACCACTGCCACTACCTACGCACCGGTGGCGAGGGCTACCTCCAGGAGTTCAACACCTGGGATTACTACCGCGGCCAGGAGGGCGACCCGTGGGTCAGCCGCATCGATGAGCCGAATAACATGCCCGAGACCTTCTACGGGCGCGTGCGCGAGCAGTACCAGAAGAACCGTCAGCTCTGGCCCAACGAAGAGGACATGCCGAGCCCCAAGACCTTCCAGTCCGCCTGCGACTGGATCGACGGCAATGCTGGGGCCGACGACTTCTTCCTTATGGTTGAGGCCTTCGACCCGCACGAGCCCTTCGATGTGCCCGACAAGTACATGGAGATGTACGGCGGCACTGGCGAGCTCGACCGCGACTACTTCGAGATTCCTGAGTACAAGCGCGTCTCCGCCACCGACGTCAACAAGGGCGCGGAGGACTACCTGCAGCGCCGCTACAAGGCCCTCGTCACCATGACCGACCGCTGGTTTGGTAGGCTCATCGACAAGCTCGAGGAGCGCGGGATGCTGGACGATACCATGGTCATGGTCACCACCGACCACGGCTATTTCCTGGGCGAGCGCGACTACATGGGCAAAAACTACATGCATCTGTATAACGAGCTCGCGCATCTGCCGTTCATTGTGCACTTCCCGGGTAACGCCCGCGCCGGCGAGCATGCCCGCCAGCTCACTCAGGCAATCGACATCATGCCCACGGTGCTTGAGGCCCACGGCTGCGAGATTCCCGCAGATGTGTGCGGCACCTCCCTCGTGCCGCTCATGACGGATGCTGACGCGCCCACGCGTGGCTACGCCCTGTACGGCGTGCACGCCATGACCGTCAACGTCACCGACGGCCGCTACACCTACTTCCGCGCGCCGGTCGCCGGCAACCAGCCGTGCTTCGAGTACACCGCACTGCCGCACACCATCCGCAAAAAGATGGGTTCGGACTGCCCGGAGGAGATTGAGTGTGGCCGCTACTTCAAACGCACCAAGTACCCGCTGTTCAAGATCCCCTGTAAGAAGCCGGCCCAGATCGAGGGAGCCACGCCGCTCGCCGAGGTCGAGCAGACGATGCTGTTCGACCTTGAGAGTGACTACGGCCAGGTTAATAATCTCGCCGGCAAGGACGACCACGCCGAACAGCGCATGATTGACCTGCTGCTGCGCGGCCTGGAGGAGCATGAGTCCCCGGCCGAGCAAAAGGAGCGCCTGGGCTTGGCCTAAGATTCATGCGGTGATTGTGCGGGCCGGATGCGCCGCCTCGGGTAAGGAGGTGGTTTCCGGCCCGATGAGTGAGGGCTAGCCTGTGCGAAGGGGGGTATGTGCCATGTGCGCGAAGCATATTGGCTTTTTGATAAAACCGGCATCGAGTGCTTGCAACATGCGGTGCAGGTACTGCTTTTACTGCGATGTCGCTGCTCATCGCGAGGAGCGGAGCGCCCGCGTCATGGGCGAAGACGTGGCAAGTGCCATCATCGACCGTGCACTCGCCGTGGCGAGTGATGCGCACATTTCTTTCGCCTTCCAGGGCGGCGAGCCCACCCTGGCCGGCCTTGACTTCTTCCATTCGTTCGTCGCGCGGGTGGAGGAGCGCCGTGAGAACCAGCGGGTGAGCTGGGCGTTGCAGACCAACGGCTACCTGATCGAAGAGGAATGGGCCGAGTTCTTCCGCGAGCACGGGTTCCTCATCGGAGTCTCGGTTGACGCTTATCGCGACCTGCACGATTCGATGCGTCCCGATGCGCACGGTGCCGCTACGTACGCGCGCGTCATGAGCGGCGTTCGCCTGCTGCGCGAGCGCGGCGTGGACGTCAACATACTCTCGGTCCTCACCTCGCAGATGGCGGCGCATCCACAGCGCGTCTTCTCCTTCATCAAGCAGGAGAAGATCACCCATATCCAGTTCATCCCGTGCCTGCCGGGCCTCGACGATGAGCGGGACACGTTCTCGCTCGACCCGCGTGCCTTCTCCTCGTTCTACCGCCGCTTGTTCGACTTGTGGTGGCGCGAGCTCGGTGCTGGGCGCTATGTGAGCATCTGGCTGTTCGAGAACGTCATGCAGATGGCGCTCGGGCAGTTTCCGTCGCAGTGCGGTATGCTCGCCCGCTGCGCTCCGCAGTTCGTGGTGGAAAGCGACGGTTCGGTGTATCCGTGCGACTTCTATGCGCTGGATGAGTACCGCGTGGGCGATATTCGCGTCGATTCCCTTGAGGCAATGGCGACCTGTGAGACCATGCGCATGTTTTTGAACGAGCCGCGTCGCGATTGCGCGCGGTGCGCCGATTGCCCCTTTGAGGGCATTTGCCATCGCAACTGCAAGCGCCTGAACATCGCCTATTACGATGCGGGCTACTGCGGGCTGCGTGAGTTTTTGGAGTACGCCTATCCCGGCCTGCAGCGCGTGGCTCGCATGTTCACGCGGCGCTGATCCTGCCCGGGTTTTGCCTCGTCGTAGTTGTGTGGGGCTCTGCGCCCCTCCCGCCTTGACCACTCAATCTTCATCCCGTTCCCGTGAGTTTGGAGTTCCCTATGCCCCAGCAACCCAACGTTCTCCTTATCATGTGCGACCAGATGCGCGGCGACTGCCTGGGTATCGACGGCCATCCGGACGTGCAGACGCCCTACTTGGACACGCTCGCCGCCGACGGCATGCTGTTCGAGAACGCCTACTCCGCCTGCCCGAGTTGCATCCCGGCGCGCGCCGCCCTCTTTTGCGGCAAGACGCCCGCGGGCACGGGCCGCGTGGGTTACCAGGACGGTATCGCGTGGGAGTACGACCATATGCTCGCGCAGGAGATGCGCGACGGCGGCTACCAGACCGCCGTGGTAGGCAAGATGCACGTGCATCCGCCGCGTTTGGGCTGCGGCTTCGAGCACATGCGCCTGCATGACGGCTACATCGGCCACTACCGCAAGGCGAACCTGCCGTACTGGATGCACCAGAACGTCTCCGACGACTACATGCGCTTCCTCAAAAATGAACTGGGCGAATTCGCCGACGTGAACGGTTCGGGCGTTGAGAACAACTCCTGGATCACCCATCCCTGGGCCTACGAGGAGCGCCTGCACCCCACCAACTGGGTGGTGGACGAGTCCATCCGCTTTTTGGAGACCCGCGATCGCACGCGCCCGTTCTTCCTCATGACGAGCTTCGTGCGGCCCCACCCGCCCTTCGACGCGCCGCAGACCTACTTCGATCTGTACCGCGACATGGAGCTGCGCGCGCCTGCCGCTGGCGATTGGGATGACGCCGATGCCACCGAGCGCGATGGCATGATCTTGGACAGCGTGCACGGCTGCCGCGACGCCGAGCTGCGCCGCGAGGCCATGGCGGGCTATTATGCCTGCATCACACATATGGACCACCAGATCGGCCGGCTCATCACGGCGCTCGAGAACGACGAGACCTACCACGACACCGTGATCGTGTTCTGCTCCGACCACGGCGAGATGCTCTTTGACCACAGTCTCTTTCGCAAGGTGTTGCCCTACGAGGGCTCCGCGCGCATCCCCTTCATCGTGCACGTGGGCAAAAACGTCGATGTGCCGGGCGGCGAGCGCGTTCGCGGCGTGAGCGAGAGCACGGTGGAACTCATGGACCTTATGCCCACCATCCTCGAGGCGTGCGACCTGCCCGTGCCCGAGGGCGTGGAGGGCGCCTCGCTCATGGGCGAGCTTACCGGCGCCGCGCCGCTGAACCGTGCATACCTGCACGGCGAGCACAGCGGCAGCCGCGAGCAGTCCAACCAGTGGATCGTGACCCCGCATGACAAGTACATCTGGTTCACACGGACCGGGGTGGAGCAGTATTTCGACCTGGACGCCGATCCGCGTGAGGAGCACGACCTCATCGACGCTCCGGAGCGCGCCGCGCGCATCGCCGTGCTCCGTGCCTGCCTGATTGAGGAGCTCGCTGGTCGCGAAGAGGGATATGTTCGTGACGGCGAGTTGGTGGCGGGACGTGCGCCCGCCGTTATGCTTGAGCGCCCCCGGCCCTCGCGCCTCCAACGTTAAGAGAAAGGCCTATCCATGGATATGAAGACGATCGGCATTGTGGTCGTAGTGGTTGCGGTCGGGTTCACCATTTACATGGAGGTCCAAAAGCGCACAACCTTCGCCAAGCTCGAGGCGTACCTGCGCGAGGGCGACCTCAACAACTACCTCAAGGTCCTGAACCGCCCGCTCACTAGCGTGCTGTACCCCAAGTACAACGTGCTTTTCATGCGCTTGAACGCAGCTCTTGCCATGGATGACGTCGAGGCATCCGAGCGCATCATCCGCGAGATGGGTTCGCTCAAGATGAGCGAGGAGCAGACACTCGCGCTGGCGGCAAAGGCGTTCTCCTTCTACGTGGAGATCGGGGATGAGCCCCACGCACGCGAGGTGCTCTCCTACCTCGAGGAGCACGGTGATCGCGAGGCTGCGCGTGCCGACCGTCGCACCTATGACGTCTTCCTCAAGGGCTCGTATGCCTATATCGACGAGATGGAGCGCGCGTTGTCGGAGGCGGCTGGCATGGAAGAGGCCCTGCTCTGCCAGATGCTCTCGGTTCAGTACGAGAACAAGGGTGACGAGGGGCGCGCCGCGTCCTATTGCGAGCGCGCTGAGCGGACGCTCGCAGCAGCCATGCCTGACAAGTAGGGAAGAGTCTAGGCGCTTCATATGCTAGCAATCGTATTCGCCATTGCGTTTTTCGCCTCTACCATCAGTGCCATCTGCGGTGTCGGCGGGGCATCATCATTAAGCCCGTGATGGACGCCGTGGGTGTCGCCGACGTGGCGACCATCAACTTCCTGTCCGGATGCACCGCGAGGACAACATCGGGCACTTCGCCATGAGCGTTTCCACCGCGCTGCTGCTCGACGTCGTCTACGCGTGCATCTTCAACCAGGATTACTTCGCTAACTACTAGCGGCGTGTCGAGACGGTGCGCGGGCCATTGATGGACTCGGCAGGCAGATTGGCGGGGACGCCTAGCCCTTGGCGCAACGGTGCTCCGCATGAGCGGCGTAAATAGGGACATATCGCGCAGCAGCGTTCGAGATATGTAAAAGTCCACAACCATACGCTGCGGTTTTGAATGATACGAACGCTTGCAATTCGTTGCATAGGGTGTTGCTCGATCGATAGGAGCTTGTTCGGATGGGTCCTCAATACATCTTGGTCTTCGCGGTATGCTTCCTGGCGTCGCTTCTGGGGCCGCTCTGTGGCATCGGCGGCGGCGTGATCATCAAGCCCGTGGTCGACGCGATGAACGTCATGAGCGTGAGCACGGTGAGCTTCCTCTCGAGCATGTCGGTGCTCATCATGTCGCTCTCCACGCTCGCGCAGAACGCGGCGAGCGGGCAGTCTGATATCGACGCGCGGGCGATGTCGCCCATCGCCGTCAGCTCCGCGGTGGGCGGCGTGATCGGCAAGATGTTGTTCAACCGGCTGGGGTCCGTGTTCCCCGACGCCGAGCTCGTCGGCGCGGTCCAGGCCGCCGTGCTCATCGTGCTCGCCGTCCTCGTGCTGGCCTACACGCTCAACAAGGCGCGCATCAAGGGCCTCAAGCTCGAGAATGCGTGGGCGCAGGCGCTCATAGGGTTCTGCGCCGGGGCGTGCTGGTCCTTCCTCGGCATCGGCGGCGGCCCCTTCAACCTGGCCATCCTCGTCTTCTTCTTCGCCATGGAGAGCAAGCCCGCCGCGCAGGCGTCGCTGTTCATCATCGCGTTCTCGCAGACGGCGAGCCTCATCTACACGCTGGCCACGGGCAGCGTGCCCGCGTTCCTCCCCGTGGTCCTGCTGGGCATGGCGGCGATGGCGGTGCTTGGGTCGGTCGTGGGGCGCCGCCTGCTGCGCCGGATGGACTCGGCGGCGGTCGATAAGCTCTACGTGTTCGCCCTCGTGCTCATCATCGTGATCTGCACGTACAATTTCATCCGGTTCTCGGTGCTCTAGTTCTTCGCCCCGAAACGGGATGCCGCGATAATGGAGCTGGAGCGCGGGCCTTCCTCTTCTGCCTTGAGGAGGTCGCCGTGTCCCGCTCGTCTCATGAGCGCCGATGGTGTTGAAGTCCTCTTGGCAATAAGTCGCGGCAGCGTCAGCCGCCAATTCAAAAAAGCCACAGGCGGAAGGCAAACCGCTTCAAAGCAAATTCACCCTCCAACA